>CALJXB010000277.1 GCA_937974415.1 uncultured Kiloniellales bacterium | reverse complement strand
CCGACCTCGCGGCGCACGGCGTTGATGTCCTTCACGTCGCTGGTGAGCTCGGTTCCGTCGACGACGATACGCCCGCCGTCGTGTTCCTCAAGCCGGTTGATACACCGGATCAAGGTCGATTTGCCGGACCCGGAAGGGCCGCACACGACGATCCGTTCGCCCTTTTTCACTATCAAGCTAACCTTTTTTAGGGCCTGAAACGCGCCGAAGAACTTATCGACGTTCTCCAGTTCGATAATGTTCCTCCGGTCGTCACCGCTCATGTCATACCTCGCTTTTCACATGCCGACTCATGCGTTTCTCGATCCAGCCGAAAGTTCTCTGAATGAACCACGTCAGGATCAGGTATATGACCATCAGGGATATGAAAATCTCATAGGGCGCGTAGGTCTCGGCCACGATGGTTCTGGCAATGCCCATCATATCGAGCAGCGTGATGGTGCTGGCGAGCGCGGTGCTCTTCATCAGGCTGACGACGTCATTGCTATAGGCTGGGAGGGCCAAACGTATGGCGATGGGGGTCGTGATATAGATGAATCGATGCGGCGCGGAGAGCCCCAGCGCCGCGCCGGCTTCTTTCAGGCCACGGTCCACACCGAGAACGCCGCCGCGTAGTATTTCCGACACATAGGCGCCAGTATTCAGCGTCAGGGCGACGATTGCACAGCCGAAAGGCTCGCGCAAAATAGGCCAGAATATACTCTCGCGGACGAAATCCAGCTGCGGTAGGCCGTAGTAGATGATGAAGATCTGCACCAGAATGGGGGTGCCGCGAAAAACGTAGATGTAGACCATGGTGGGCACGGCAAGATACCACCGGCCGCTGATCCGCATGAGCAGCAGGATAATGGCGAGCGCGAGTCCCAGCGCGCCCGAAAGGAACAGCAACTGAAGCGTCAGGCCGATTCCCATGAGCATTTTGGGAATGCTGTCGATGATCAGGGCGATATCGAAAATCATCGCGCGACCTCCAGATGCCGATTGGCATACTTCTCAAGCACCATGACCGACAGGGTGATGATGGTTGAGAATCCCAGATAGATCGCGCCAACCACGATATACATGGTAAACGGCTTGCCCGTGGTGCCGATGGCTTGTTCGGCGACGAACAGGGTCTCTTCCAGGCCGATAATGGCAATCAGCGCGGTATCCTTGATCAGCGAGAGCATGTGATTGCCGAAGGGCGGCAGGGCGAGGCGCCACATCGCCGGAATGCGCACGTAAACGAACGTTTGAAAATTCGAGAGGCCGAGCGCCCGGGCGGCCTCGACTTGCCCCGGATCGACACCGAGGAAGGCGCCGCGAAACGTCTCCGTCGCGTAGGAGCCGACAATCAGTGCGATAGCCAGCGACCCGGCCCAGAACGGCGGGATATCGACAAACTTGATCTCGGGATCGTAGGTTTGGGCAATCGCCGTCAGAGTGACGGCCGAACCGAAGTAAAACAGCAAAAGAACCAGGATCTCGGGTGTGCCGCGAAAGACGACCGTGTAGCCGCCGGCAATCCACTGAGCGACCCGGCTCTTCGACAGTTTTGCGGCAGCGCCAATCAGCCCGAACAGGACCGTCATGATCAAGGCTACAACAAACAGCTCAACAACGACGAGCGAGCCCCAGAAAAAGTCGTTCCACCAACCGGTTACCGCTTCCACGGCCGTTCACCCCATTCGCTTTTCATAGCGCGAACCGACGTCGCTCCGAAATGGCAAACGAAGCAACGAACCAACCGCGGCGGGGGCCTGTACAGCGCCCCCACCACGGTATGTAAAACAAGGTGAAATGCGGCCTACTCGACCGGTGTCCACATTTATTGATGGATGGCGAAGGGGAAGTACTTCAGGGCGTACTGCTCCAGCGAGCCGTCTTCGGTCAGGGTCTTCAAGGCGGCATTCAAACGGGCTTTCAGCTCATCGTTGCCCTTGCGAAGGCCAATGCCGACACCGATGCCGAAGTACTTGCGCTCGTCGATTTGCGGGCTGACGAACTCGAAACCCGCGCCGTCCTCTTTGCTGAGAAACCGGAGGTGGGCCTTCATGGGGTTGGTCATGATCATATCGGTCCGCCCGTTCACCAGATCGAGGTACAGGGCTTCATTGGAGTCGTATAAGACCACCTCGGCTTCGGGAAGTTCGTTTTCGAACCAGTCGGAATACGTCGTTGCCCGCTCCAGACCCACCTTGAGGCCGGCGAAGTTGGCGGGAATTGGCTTGCCCGCATCATCGAAAAGTTCCCAGCCGGAATCTTTCTTGCCAACCAGGCGGCCGACTGAAATGCGGTAAGTGTCGGAGAAATCCATTTTCTCCAGGCGTTTTTCGGTAATGGACATGGAGGCGATGATCAAATCGAACTTGTTGGCCAGAAGCGCCGGGATCATGCCGTCCCATTTCTGGCAGACGAACTCCAGATCGGCGCCGATAAGACCGGCGACGCCCTTGGCGACATCGACGTCGTAGCCGTCAAGCTCGCCGTCGGCGTTCTTAAAATTGAATGGAGCATAGGTACACTCCATTCCCACCCGAAGGGTCTCGGCCGACGCGGGCACCTGAGCGCTCCACGCGAAGACGGCAACTGCCGCCGTCATGACTGCGAGTAACTTCCTCATAGGTTCTCCTCCTTGTTCGTTTGGTTTAGTTGCTTCGATCTCTTCTCTGGCTCTTGTCTGGCCAGGTGCTAAAGGGTCTGCTCTAGCCCGCTGAACAAGCGGTCGACGTCTTCTGCTGAATTGTAGTGCACCAGCGATACCCGCACGACGCCGTTCTGCGGCCTGGCGCCCAGTGCGTCGATGCAGCGCGCCGCATAAAAGTCGTCGGCGTGGATACCGATCTTGTGGTCGCGCAGCGCGGCCGGGATTTCCCGGGAGTCCCGCCCCTCGACGGTGAAGGAGAAGACCCCCACGCGGGGACGCTCCGCCGGCGCGCCCCGGCCGGCCAGGCGCAGGCCCTTCTGCTCGGCGAGGAAGGCCGCGATCCGCTCCGCCATGGCGGCTTCGTGGTCGGTGAACAACGCGAAGGTCTGGTCGATGCGCTCCCGGGTCTCGAGGTTGGCGCCGGGGTAATGGTGGTCGTGGACCTGGTCGAGGTAATCCGCAATGCCGGCCGCCCCGGCGCTCAGCTCGTAGTTCGGGCCGCCGGGGCAGAGCCGGCGCTGAAAATCGGTCTCGCCTTGGAAGTAGTGGCCCTGGTTGGCTAGGAGCGCCAGTAGTTCACGCTTGCCGTAGAGCACGCCCATGTGGGGGCCGAAGACCTTGTAGGGGCTATAGAGGTAGAAATCGACGTCGAGGTCCTTCACGTCGACCCGGCCGTGGGGCGCGAAGGCGACCCCGTCGACGCA
>CALJXB010000276.1 GCA_937974415.1 uncultured Kiloniellales bacterium | reverse complement strand
ACGGCCTCGCTGGGCAGGAACATGAGGGCGGACTCGGCCGTCTCGCCGGGCACGATGTATTTCTCGCAAATGGTGGCCACGTGGATCCGCACCGCCGCCGCGAAGGCGCGGGACGCCGACACTTTCTCGGCCTCGTCCCTGGCCGCGCGCAGAGCCTCGTAGCTCTCCAGCGGGAACTTGGAATCGATGGCGATGGGCCCCGGCGGGTTGGGCAGGCGGATCAGGCAGTCGACCCGCTTGCCGTTGGTCAGGGTGGCCTGCAGGCTGTAGGCGCTGGGCGGCAGGATCGCGGAGACGATGTCGCCCATCTGCACCTCGCCGAAGGCGCCGCGGGCCTGCTTGTTGGACAACACGTCCTGTAGGCCGACCACCTGGGACGACAGTTCGGTGATGTTCTTCTGGGCCCGGTCGATCACCGCCAGGCGCTCGCGCAGGTCGGTGAGCGTCGTCTGGCTCTGGGTCGAGCTCTCCTGCAGCCGCTCGCCGATGCGCTTGGAGAAGTCGGTCAGGCGCTCCTCGACCGCCTTGGAAAGCGCGCGCTCCTGGGCCTGCATCTGCTCGGCCAGGCGGGCCTGCACTGCGGCATGGCTCTCGGCCATCTGGGCGAGACGGCCGGAGACTTCCCGGATGTCGGCCCGAGCGCCGGCATTTTCCGTGGCGCTTCCCCGCCGGCCCCAAACAAGCAGGGCCAGCAGGAGGCCAAGGCCGAAGGCGGCAATGACGACGACGATGAGGGTGAGGTCCATGTGGCGGTCCAATATGGTGACGGGCGGCAGCGAAATGCGGCGATCGGCGCGGGCGACTCGCGCGAACCAGCCTAGCACGGCGGCAAGGTTCTGGCAGCCGCTAGCGTCGGGGCGGGACCCCGAAAAACTACCCCGGCGGCGGCCTTCGCGCGCCCGCTCGTCCGCTTGACGCCGTTCCCGGAAGCCCTTAGGTAACCCTCTAGAGGGGTTCTAAGAAATCGGAGCAGCAAGGGGCCAGCCCAGCCAATGGCGATTCGTCCGATCATCATCGCGCCCGACCCGCGGCTGAAAAAGCGCGCGGCGCCGGTCGACGCCGTGGACGGCGAGATCCGCCGGCTGATGGACGACATGCTGGAGACCATGTACGCGGCGCCGGGCATCGGCCTGGCCGCGCCCCAGGTGGGGGTGCTGAAGCGGGTCATCGTGGTCGACGCCTCGCGCAAGGACGCGCCGCCGGAGCCCCTGTTCCTCGCCAATCCGGAGCTGTTGTGGGCCGGCGACGAGGACAGCGTCTACGAGGAGGGCTGCCTCTCGCTGCCCGACCAGTTCGCCGACGTGGCTCGCCCGGAGGCCTGCCGTGTGCGCTACCTGGACAAGGACAACGAGACCCAGGAGATCGAAGCCGAGGGCATCCTCGCCACCTGCATCCAGCACGAGATGGACCATTTGGAGGGCCTGCTGTTCGTCGATCACATCTCCGCCCTCAAGCGCAGCATAATCCTGCGCCGGCTCACCAAGCAGAAGAAGGCGGACAAGTCGGACGTCTGGGTCCCCAAGCTGCGCACCGCGAATGCCGAAATAGCCGAGGAAGAGGAATCGGCGCGCGCCCTCTAACGGCGAGCGTGCCTTAGGGCCAATCGACAGTCAGGTCGCGGGCTTTGGTATGAGCGAAATCGGTCCGCTGTTAGGAGCGACGACGAAGGACATGCCGGGCATATTCGAGGAGGAGCGACGCGGCAGCGGCCCGATTTCGCCATATCCCGAAAGGACGGGGCGAGTTTGGGCCAGGCCATCGTCGAGAAAGGCTTGTGGTGGAGCCACACCACGGCGCCTTCCTCTCCTAGCCCTGGGCCAAAATCGCTCCCGCCAAAACCGCAACCTGACTGTTGATTGACCCTGGCAGGTCGCCCGGATGCGCAGCAAATTTCTCTGGATCCTGCTGGCGGCGTCCCTTCTGCTGAACGTGTTTTTCGCCGGCGGCGTGCTCTACTCCAAGAACACGGCCGATCGGCTGCGCGACGAGCCGGCCGCGCGTTTCGATTTCGTGGTCGACGAGTTGGGCCTCGGCGAGGCCGAGCGCGCCCGGCTCATGACCCTGCGCGAGTCGGCCTTCGCACGGCGCGACCAGATGCGCCGGGAGGGCCGGCATCTGCGCGAGGAGCTGTTCAAGGAGATGGCCAAGCCGGACTTCGACGAGGCGCGGGTCGAGGAGCTGCTGCGCCAGCGCTCCGCCCTCTTCGTCACCTTCCTCGGCGGCGTCATGGCCGACACTCACGATTTCCTCGCCAACCTGGATGCCGAGCGCAAGCGCGAGTTCATGGCCATGATGCAGCGCGAGCACCGCTTCCTCTGGCGCCTCCTGCGCGATCCCAAGCGCGATCAAGCGGCCCGGCCCTGAGCGGTGGCTCGCCGGAGCCGCCAAATCCCCCCGTTGACGCACCCACCGCCTCACCCTAGGGTCCGGCCGCATGTTCGGATCCGAGGAAAATCGCCCGATTTCGCCGGAGGAACGCGCCCAAGCCGAGGAGGCGCGCGCCTGGCCCTTCGTCGAGGCACGCAAGCTGGTGGAGCGCACCGGCGGGGCGACGCCGGACAAGGGCTACGTCCTGTTCCAGACCGGCTACGGGCCCTCGGGCCTGCCCCACATCGGCACCTTCGGCGAGGTGGTGCGCACCACCATGGTGCGCCAGGCCTTCCGGCGGCTGTCGGACGTGCCGACCCGTCTGTTCTGCTTTTCCGACGACATGGACGGCCTGCGCAAGGTGCCGGACAACATCCCGAACCAGGAGATGGTGGCCGCACACCTGGGCAAGCCGCTGACCCGCATTCCCGATCCCTTTGGCACCCACGAGAGCTTCGGCGCCCATAACAACGCCCGCCTGCAGGCTTTCCTGGACGCCTTCGGCTTCGACTACGAGTTCAAGTCCTCGACCGAGCTCTACGCCTCCGGCGCCTTCGATGAGGCCTTGCTGCGAGTGCTCGCCCGCTACGACGAGATCATGGCGATCATGCTGCCGACCCTGGGGCCGGAGCGCCGGGCGACCTACAGCCCCTTCCTGCCGGTCTGTCCGACGACCGGCCGGGTGCTGCAAGTGCCGGTGGTCGAGCGCGACGAGGCGGCCGGCACCATCGTCTATGAGGACGAGGAGGGCGCGTCGGTCGAAGTGCCGGTTACCGGCGGGCACTGCAAGCTGCAGTGGAAGCCCGACTGGGCCATGCGCTGGTATGCCCTCGGGGTCGACTACGAGATGTCGGGCAAGGATCTGATCGAGTCCGTCAAGGCCGGCAACCAGATCGTCAAGGTGCTGGGCGGCCGCCCGCCCGAGGGCTTCAACTACGAGCTGTTCCTGGAC
>CALJXB010000275.1 GCA_937974415.1 uncultured Kiloniellales bacterium | reverse complement strand
CAACCCACCAGTGGGCGGAGCAGGCCGGGTTGAAGTTGATGGCAACGACTGGGCCTATGGTTACAATTTGGGGGCGCTTTTCGAGTTAAACCATGGGACACGTGTTGGTGTCACTTACGTCTCGAAATTGGAACCGGATTTCGCTGGTGATTTAGAAATTGATACGGGAGGCGGCCCCGCTTTTTCGACTGGCTCAGAGGTGGCACTTACCTTCCCTCAGACGGTGCGGGTAGCCGCATACCATGAGCTCAACGATCAATGGGCCCTGCTCGGCACCGTCGGCTGGGAGGATTGGAGCGAATTCGACGAGCTGCTGGTCTCGACCTCGGGGGGCACCGCAAGCGTCCCGACCGAGTGGCGCGACACCTATCACTTCAGCGGCGGCGTCCACTATCGCCCGGTACAGGACTGGCTGCTGCAGGCCGGCATCACTTATGACACCTCGCCGGTCTCCGACGCCAATAGAACGGCTGAACTCCCAATGGACCGGCAGATTCGCTACGCCATCGGCGCCCAGCACCAATGGAGCGAGCAGCTGTCCTTCGGCGGCTCCTTCGAATACATCGACCTGGGCGACGCCAAGATCGACAATTCGGCGGTCCTGGTCGGAGAATACGAGACCAACCGCATCTTCGCGTTCGCACTCAATATGAGCTACAAGTTCTAAAGCGAAACCTCGATTTTACGGGACAGTCTCCCGACCTGAGCACACTTTCAGGGACGGCAGATGCGGTGAACGGGCAGTGCGTCCGAAGATGCGTAAACGTCAAAGCGGAGAATAGCAGGACGACCTAGAATTGGAACCAACGATGACCAAGTCGGGGCGGAGGCTTCCCGGTGAACGAAGCTGGTCTGTCACGAGGTTCAACGCCTAAAAGAGGCACCATGGCACGTCGGCTGTTGCAAGTTCTGTCTCTCATCTTGGTGGTCGGGACCGAGGCGGGAAACCGCGCCCAGGCCGATTGGATGAATTTGACCGGGGCCGAAACGGCCCCCAACATCGCCGAGATCACCATCGAGGACGATCGGGTCAAGCTCGCGCTCGAGGTCTATGTCGAAGATCTCGCGGTCTTCGAGGAGTTGCTCCCCGACGATTGGTTGGCGAACACCGCGGTGGAGCGCCCGACGCTGGACGAGCGCATGCGTCGCTTTTCCACGCAGACTTTCCGATTCGTTACACCTGACGGCGAGACCCTGCCGGCCGAGTTGAAGCTTGCCGAGTCCCGCCTGCGCGAAGACCGCTTTTCACCCTTCGCTGGCATGATCAACCCCGTAACCCGCCAACCGGTGCCGGAGCCGCCCGCCGACAAGCGGGTGCTCTACGTCGAGATCGAGTATCCTTTCGCCGGACGGCCCGAGACGCTCACCATCGTACCGCCGCTCGACGAAGCAGGGGTCACGCTGGTGAACATGGGCTTCATCGCCTATCACAAGGCCGTACCCTTGATCGACTTCCGCTATCTCGCGGCGCCGGCGACTGTGCATCTCGATTGGCAAGATCCCTGGTACAGCAAGTTCGAGAATCCGGTTTTGAAGCGCCACCACAAGGCAGCTCTGATGTCGTTCCTCTATGTCGAGCCTCACCAGGTTCGACACGAGGTGCTGACGCGCATACGGGACTTGGAACAGTGGATGGACCTTGGCCTCAACGGCGAAGACATTATCGAGTCTGAGGAGTGGGACGGGCTCATGGCGCGCGTGGGCGCTTTCCTCTTGACCAAGAACCCGGTCACGATCGATGGCATGGCGGCCGATCCGAGCCTTGATCGAACCAATTTCGTAACTGTTGGACTTCGCGGCATCCAAGTGATCGAGGAACCGCAACGCCTTGACATTTCGACTGCCATCCTGGGCGTGATCCTCACCTACGAGACCGAAGGAATGCCCGACGAGATCACGGTCGACTGGGAGCTTTTCACCGACCAGATCCGGCAAGTGCCGGCGACGACGATTGACCCGGCAGGGCCCTTCATGTCCTATGCCGACCCAGACGACAGTTTCATCACCTGGCAGAACCACTTGATTGACTATCGCGAGCCGGCGATCGAGCCCGTGGCGCTCGACCCCGCCCGGGTGCTGCATCTGCCGGTACCAACGCTCATCCTCTCGCTTTTCTGCCTCGGTGCGATCGGCTTCGCGGTCAAACCGCGGCTGCTGCCGCGTAATGCCTGGATCGGCACGGCAGTCGCGGGTTTTCTCGGCGCGGGTCTCTTGTCTTCAATCGCCGTCATCGAGATCGAGAATCCCCTCGCGGCAACGCCGGGCCCCGAAGAGGCCACCGAGGTCGTCACGCGCTTGGTCGGCAATCTGCATACTGCCCAGCAGATTCGTCACAAAGGAATGCTGCGGGAGGCCATGGCCCACACTGTTGCCCTCAAGCATCTGGACGAGGTAATGCCTGAGGTGCGTCGGGCGCTGGCGATCGAGATTCAAGGCGGCGGCATTGCTCAAATCGATAGTGTCGACGAGGTCGCGGTCAGGAACATTGAAAGCCTGGGCGGCGGCGCCTTCCGCACCCGAACCGAGTGGCGGGCGAATGCCAGCGCCGGCCATTGGGGGCACCTGCATCGGCGTCGGGTACACTTCAGTGCGCTCATGGAGGTGATGCCGTCTGAAGAAGTCTGGAAGCTCACGGGCCTGACAGTGATGGACGTTCGCCAGGAGAAGTGAAAGGGCCGTGAAGAGCGAGGGAAAGGTATCTCGGCGAAGGATCCGACCGACGGCGTTGCTGCTCGTGTTGGCCCTGGCGTTGATCTTGGATGGGCTAGGCATCGCACGCGCCCATTTCTTGCTCAACATCAACGTCCGCGTGATCCACGTGGAGCATCTGCAGGACGGCGTCAGGGTCTATCTCCGCATTCCCATGCCCTATCTGGTCGCCGATCGCCTGGGGCCGGTCGGTCCCGACGGCCTGCCGGAACCGGCGCCCTATACGACCAACAGAATGGAAGACGGACAGATCGTCCATTACCTGGACGGGCGCGCGCTGGCGGCGGCGCCCCTGGGGCTGGGGCAGCTGGTCGCGGACGGTCACCATCTGAGCGTCGACGGCCAGTCGTTTGTCGCCGAGGTAGAGGAGGTCCGCGCCTATCCTGGAGCGGAAAAACCCAGCTTTGCCACTCTGGACGAGGCGAAACGGTCGTTCGAAGGCCAGTTCGACCCTCAGACGTTCCCGGCCACTTATGTGGGGGATACGGTAGTCGATGTGATGCTGCGCTACCGCAATATTGGCCCGGTCTACGACTACAGCCTGTCCAGCACCCTCGCCCCCGGCCTGGAGGGCCAGGACGAAACCGCCAATCTTCTGCTCGACCACTTCCCGGGTGGAACCGAGGTGTTTCGCGCCCGGGGCTTGCTCTTGGAGCCAATCACCGTGTCCCGCTCGGCCTTGGCGGCGACCGCCACCTTCGTGACCGAGGGCGTGCGTCATATCCTGGAAGGTTGGGACCATGTGCTGTTCGTGCTCTGCCTGGTCCTCGGCGCTTTCAAGTTCAGCAGCCTGCTGTGGCGGGCGACCGGGTTCACCATCGGCCACAGCATCACCTTGGCCATCGGGTTTTTCGGTTACGTGCCAGCGGGCGCATGGTTCGTGCCGGCGGTCGAGATGGGCATCGCCCTGTCTATTGTCTATGCCGCGCTTGTCGCCATCAGGGCACATATACAGGACACGCGGTCGGAAACGACGATGTTCGCCATCACCGCTGGAATCGGCCTTTTGCACGGTCTTGGCTTCTCCTTCGTGTTGCATGAGATTCTGCAGGTCAACTCTCCGAACATCTGGCAGAGCCTGCTAGCCTTCAATCTTGGCGTTGAAATCGGCCAAGTTCTGATCATCCTGGCGACCTGGCCGTTAATCCGGTTGCTCGCACGCTGGAACAACCGTGCCTGGGCTATCGGCCGCTGGACCGTGGCCTTGCCATGCATTGCGGTGGCCGCGGTTTGGACCGCTCAGCGGGCGGTCTCGATGGTAGGGGCTCTCTGATGCGCCTGACCGGCCAATACGCCAACCGCCGCCTTCTGAAATGTGAGAGGACCTTGCACATACTTTCAGTGAAGACCAATACTGACTAGCCTCGAACATCTGTGTTCGGTTGGCCCGAGTGATGCCTTCTGTTCACTTCCGGTCCAGATACCACGTCCCAGATTTCGTCCGTCAATTGGCGGAAGATAGTCATCGGAAGCTTGCCCTCAGGGCGGCCTGCAGTTTCTTTCCGACCTGGCAAATTAATCCTGCTTCCTGTCAGTAGCCGGATGGACTCCAACTACAATCAACCAGTGCTCGGTTTTGTTCTGTTTGGCCCACAAATTATTTCAATGGGTTACGATGGAATTGCCGCCTAGCCAGGGCGGTTTTTTCATTCCGGGGACACTCTCGGGGACACGTTTTGCCAAGGTCTTGTCACCGGGCTGGAAGGGCCACGTAACGGGTGGGGGAGGTGGGCGTCCCGGCCTGCGTATCACCGGCCATGGATAAGCTCACGCCCTTGATCCTGGCCGCCGTGGCCGTCGTCCTGGCGACCTCCCCCGCGTCCGCCCGTTGCATTATGAGCTATTGCAAGGAACGGGCCGCGTCCAGCTCGACCCCCTCACGCTCCTACATCGTGAACACTCACCGGCAGAAAGTAGGAGACATTCATGATCCGGGCCACGGGCGGCGCTTGCAAATCCGCAACAACCATCGGCAGATCATCGGCTATATCGAGCGCGACGGCACGGCGACCAATACGCATCGGCAGAAGGTGGGGACCTTGGACTGGTGAGTCAGTGGCACAAACTCTAACGGGTAAACCGACCAAATCGGGGTGCCTGTCCGGTTTTTGGTGCAAAGCCGACGAAATCAGTCAGACAGCTGAAAGTCTGCAAGTAGCCAGGAGCCGTCTTGCGATGCCGTTAGATGGGGGCCGTCCACTGCGTCATAAGCCGACTACCGTCAGCCCATTTGGGCACCAGTGACCAATTCAATGCACATCCATATCAAAATCGGTAACCGACCCGGAAACTGCCAGCACGGGCAATGGCTAACAATTCCTCGCGGCGGTTGGCTACGAAGCCAAAACCGCCTTTAGAAAAGAGCATCTTCAGAAGTTGGCGTGGAGCAACTCCATTTTCTTCTAGCAATCCCGCCAGCTGGAAACGGTGAAGCGGCTTGAGTTTGGAATTCGCGATCTGAAACGGCCCTCCAACAGAAAAAGTATCGGCGCCGTATCGCCCCTCAAACCAGTCAAGTAAAGCCATTGAGTGCGCCAGAATGTGTGCTTCTTCTTTTGGGCCAACGCTAAGCTTGGGATCTCTCCCTGGCCGCAAAACAAGCAATTGGTCAATGTCCTTCACAAGCTTCTCTGAAGTCGGTGCGCGGATTCCGGATCTCTGTCTCATCTTCACTCCTTGGCGGTTACGATGAGCCAGAAATCCTCCTATCTCCAAAGCTCCCTACCTGTCCAATAGGCGCTGACGCCGCACAAGAACCGCCAACAATTGCCAAATCCAGCCACCAGCCGCGTCGTTAGCCGCTGAATTCCCAAAACTCCAACATCGATCCCGTCAGACCGTCAAACCCTGACAACTCGGAATCCCAAGCCAAACACATCACGTTTCTACACAGCCTCGACCCAAGTCGGTCGTTCAGATTCACCGGCGCGAACGTCGGTAATCGGACCGCAAAGTAGTCGTCCACCTCTTGCGATCAGCCAGGCGACTAATTGCCCGCGGCCATTCGCACACCAACGTGGCGCATCAAGATGCCGCACGCGGAACTCTGGCGACGGGAGGTTAAGAATATGCACTCCACTCCATGCTGCGTTGCGCCTATCATCAGTCATGCCCATGAGTTGAACCTCGAAGTTGCTGCCGTCCATGATGGCGATCAGCGATGAGAACAGTGGCCCGAAGTCCAGGTGGCCAGCATGTCCTTCTCCAAATAGATGCCGGGCGCGATCTCGGTGAGCTACAGGCCGTCGCGGGTCAGCCGAAATGCGCAACGCTCCCTAATGTAGTAGACCGCCTGCTCGCGCTCGAGGCGCAGTGGCCGTGCAAGGTCAGGTGCTGAACCTCTTGGAAGAACTTCCGGCTGGCGCGCGGCGATCTTTGTTCTCAGCGGTTGCGAGATGACCTCATGGGCTATCTTGGCGAATCGGTGCTGGATCTCGCAAATGCTCTTTGACGTCGACTAGCGCTCTGGGCCCTTTCGCACCAGGCCGACGCCCTTTACCGCACCGAAGGCGATGTGCGTCGTGAATCCTGCCGCGGGCCGACCAATCCTCGGTTCCTGCGGTGTGGGCTGAGCGCCGTGCCCCCGGTTCGACGGATATCCGCTGCCATCTCGAAGCGGTCGGGAGGTGCGAAGCGTACGGCGCTCACCCCGCCGAAAAACATGTCCAGCCCGTCGAATCGGCGTTGCGGTACATCCAGTTGGTCCACCGGCATGCCCGGTTCATAGGCCACGCAGCACTCACCGTCCCGCGGCCACTCGACATGAAGGCGGGGGTGATTCACCGCATCTTGAAGTGGCATGTCGAGATGCACGAAATTCGTCACAGTCTGGAGAATCGCAGTGGTGATGCGATCTGCGCCCGGCGATCCTATGGAAAGCACAGAGCCATCAGGGCTACGACCGGTGGTTGGTGCCATGTTGGAGGGAATTCGTGTGCCGGGGCGCAGCGCGTGGAACCCTCGCTTGTTGAGCTCGACCTCGCCGAGGGTGTTGTTCATCCAAATGCCCGTCCCAGGCGGCATAACGCCGGAACCGTAGCCCGCGGAGGCGGTAATGGCGCAGGCAAGTCCATCAGCGTCCACTACGGAAGTGTGCACCGTGGATGGCGAGGTGAGCGCCGATGGTCTTCTGTTCGCGAGATCTAACAATTCCTCTACGTCGCGTCCGAGTTCGTCCGATGTATCCAAGCATCGCCTGCGAAACCGCATAACGTGAGTCTGTACGTCGATCAGATGGGCCACCATCTGCGCCGTCCAGGCGCTGTGTTCGAGGCCGCGCACCAGCAACAGCATGGCTGCCAAAACGGCGCCCCCAACGCTCGGCACAGAGGCTGTCGCCAGATGCCATTCATCCAACGTCACTTCGAGTGCTGGTAAGATGCGGGGACGGTAAGCCTCAAGATCTGCTTGGCCCAATAGTCCATCGTTGGCTTCCATGTCGCGGGCAATCAGCCGCGCGATATCGCCCCGGTAGAACGCTTCTACGCCTTGCTCTGCGATGGTTGCGAGGCTGTCACTGAGGCCCTCTATGTAGATCATCTCTCCGGCACGCTTCATCACCCCGTGCTTATCCTGTAGAGGACGCAAAGCAGTGGGGTTCCAACCGAATATGCCTGGGTGAGTATGGTCGATGTAACGTTGCGACGCTGGAGGCAGCGGAAACCCATCTCTTGCATGCAAATAAGCCGGTTCCACAAGGCCCTTCCACGTTATGCTGCCGTACTGCCGGGCAGCGAAGGCGTAACCAGCGAGCGCGCCGGGCGTGGCGACCGACGGGTAACCGACCGTCGTGGGCGTGCCGCCGCCGTAGGCCAGCATCACATCTAATCCGCCACGGCCCAGCCGTTCGGCCGGCACGTTGCGGCCCGGCATCTCCGAGGTACCATCGATCATTACCGGATGCTCGCCCGGTGGCCAGATGACAACGATAGCGCCGGCCCCGAGCGACACGACGCCGGGCTCCGTTACCAACTGAACCAGGCTCGCAGCGATCCCCGCATCAACAGCATTACCGCCGGCCTCTGCCATCGCGGCGCCTGCGTCCGCCGCGATCTGCGAGCTCGATGCGATGGCGAGACGGGTCATTTCGTCTGGCACGCAAACGCTTCGTTTGCTTTGCTCAAGGAATAATGTTTGGTGACGATGCCTACGAGTGAGTCGTAAGCCACCGCCATCCGGCAGCCGAGGTCGGACGCGAACATACACAATCGCGCGTCCTGACGGCTCGTCTCAGGATCGACTTGAACGGCATTTGCGCGGATCAAAGTTTCAACCATATTCCAGTCGAGCACAGGCTCAATGGTCAACGTCGCGACCAGTCAGTACTCCCTACCACTCAAGCAATCGCGAATCTCCGATCCGCAATTGCCGAACCCAAAGAAAAGAAAAACGCCTACCACGACGGGCCGGATAGTATGGTGATCTAAATCAAATTGTAGTACTCAAGAGGCGACGTTCGCCAAGCGCTCAGAAGTTCCGTTTTAATCCATGACCGGTCATCACGTGATGGGCCCGAATGCGCTGACAATAAGGGTATTGCGACGGTGGCCGGATCGGATCACACCTCTCGAGGCGGGCGAGGCGCCGTTCGACCATTACGCCAGGAGTCGCGGAACAAATTGCAGATGTCTGCGGCTAAGTGCGCATCGTTTAGCGTGTAGAAATGAAACTCGCGCTGGCCTTGGGCATGTAGGTGCCGGCATTGCTCCACTGCACGCGCGACAGCCAGGCGGCGGCATGCCGCAGGATCTCGCTTCGACCCATCGAAAAGCGCTGCCAACTTGTTTGGCATGGTTACACCGCAGCTCTGGGAAAATTTGCGGATCCTCTCGAAATCGGTGATCGGCATAATTCCGGCCACGATGGGCGCGGTGATGCCGGCCGTTCGCGCTTGCTCAATAAAGCGTAGAAAGACCTCAGGGTCGAAGAAGAACTGAGTGATCGCGCGGGTTGCACCGGCATCAAGTTTTCGCTTCAGGGACTCTAGATCTTGCGAGGCGCTCAATGCTTCTGGATGGACCTCGGGATAGGCCGCGACACTGATCTCGAAATTGGCAATCCGCTTCAATCCGGCCACCAAGTCGGCGGCATAAGCATAGCCGTGGGGATGCGGCTCATAGACCGTCGACCGGTCTGGTGGATCACCCCGCACCGCAACTATGTGTCTAATGCCCGAATTCCAGTACTCCTGCGCCACGGCGTCGATCTTCTTCCGTGAAGCATTGATGCAAGTCAGGTGCGCCGCCGGTGCCATCACGGTTTCAGCGGCGACTCGCGCCGCTATGGCTTGCGTATTTTTCCGGGTGCCGCCCCCGGCGCCATAGGTCACAGAAACGAAGCGTGGCTTAAGGACTTCAAGACCTCGGATATTCCGCAAAAGCTGATCTTCCGCGGTCTTTTCCCGAGGAGGAAAGATCTCAAAGGAAGTCGCCAACTCATCCTTGCCGAGGTCATCGGGGCGGTCCATGGGAACGTCATGCAAAGGAACCAGTGGGGGCAACTCATGCTCCTTCCGCTGCCGATGAGCGGCCATCCGGCACTATTGGAAGGCCTTGGAATAAAGGGCCTATAACGTGCTCAGGTGTCGCGCGCAACAATGACCACCCTCTGGAAGGTGGATTCTTGAACAGGCCCCGTTCGGTAGCACTTACCGCTAGTAGCGGCCCCCCGTCTTGAACACGTAATTTCGCATTTGCTCAAAGTCCAAGGCCGCCTCGTTGTACAGCAGTTCGAGTGCGTCTCGCTTGCTGACCAGCCCTTTCAACGCCCCATTCTCAACAACGAGCAGGTGCCGAATGCTGAGGGCGGTCATTGTTTTCAGCGCGTCTTCGACACTGTCCTGCGGCCCGCAGGTGGCAAGATCGCTGGTCATGATCTCGCGCACCGGCATGTTGAGAGCGCTTTCTTGGTGACTCCCGATGGCGTGCACTATGTCACCCAAGCTAACTACGCCGAGCAGCCGCCGGCCCGGATCGCATACGGCCGCGAGCCCCCTCTTTCTCTTCTCGAACAGGCGCGTGATCGACAACACCGTCTCATCAGGCCCGACGACCGGGACATCGGCTCGCCCGCTTCGAAGCAGCTTTTCGATAATCACGATTTCACCCAGTCTGGACGCACCATAAAAACCTGGCTGCAACGTCTAAATAGCCTTAAAAACCAAGGCATTGATTTGGATCAAGGGAGCTGTCTCCCTGTCTGCCTGCGGGCCCAAACTCCGCAATCTCGAAACCGCACTTGTGACGTGCGGGCGATCTGAGGCCTTTTGCTGTTCCAAGTCGGACTGACCTTGTGGTTGTTAGGAGGATTGGAGTCAGGTTCCGAATAAAGCACGAATACCCGATTGGGGACATTTGCCGTCATCACCCGAGCGGTCCGAAACCGACCGCATCCGTTGATTCGGCGGTAGAAATTAGCGCCGAATTGGAAATGCGGGTTCAGAGTTGCGAATGGCAAGAAACCTGCACATCCCATTACACAGAAATTTCAGTAGCTTGAGATCGTGCATGATACGCGACAGTCTTTTGATAAAGGCCGCCGAACAGTGTCTGTTTCCGCCAGCGGTAGGGGCCGGGGGCGCTGGCGAACTCAACGATCTCATGCGGCCAGAGGCTTTCTGCAAAGGGCTCGAGTCGATTCATGAGGCCTCGCATGAGGCCACGGAGCGGATGCCATCGCGCCGGCCTGTGGTAGTCGACGAAAACCACCTTACCGCCCGGGACGACGCGCGCCAAAAGCGCATCGACGACGGCGCGCTTACGCTCGTCGGGAATTTCGTGAAGCAGAAAAAAACAGGTGACGGTGTTGTACAACCCATCGCCCGGATGGGCGGCGTCTGCGAACCGGACACGCGCCTGGGGGAAGCCGCGTAGCTTGCGCCGGCACAACGCCGCCTGTAGCGGCACAAGGTCGATGACATCAAGCCGGCCACTGCAGCCGATCCGTCCTGCCAATGCCGGTATGAGACGACCATAGACGTGGGCTACATGCAGCACCTCTTGCCCGGGCTCGATCTCACAGAGAAGGGTGCGACGTAGCCGCCGATTGTTGCCCAACAGGATAGCGTTTACCACCGCGTCGCGGTCGAGTAGGAGAGCATTGATCCGGTTCAGGTAGGCCCAGCCATAGACCTCGCGCAGATAGGCGGGTATGGCCGTCGCATCACGCCGCTGCGACGATTGTTGCGCGTCCGAGGCCGGCCCATGGCCGATTGGTTGGTCGACGAATACATGCGTGCCGTCGAGCGAAGTCACTGGCGTGCGCTCCCGTTAGTCTCGTCTAAGCGGCTCAATTCGCGCCGCCAGCACCATCAAGAAAGCTTCTTATAGAGAAAAGAACGTCATGGGTCCTTGATCCTCCTCAAGTCCCCACAGCGTCGGCTGATTCAGGAAGACTCGCCTGCGTGCCGTTCAGATCATGGTGTCGCCAGACGAAGGCTCACCTGGCGTGATGAAATCGCACGACATGGGATCATAAAGTCGGTGGGCTCGGGCCTTGAATGCCGACATGATAGGGCCAACCGCGCGAATCATGGCATGAGCGAAGAGGTTCTGAAGCAATTGCGAGCGCAGTTCCAGGTCAACTGTCAACGAGACCTGGCACCCTTTCCTCGGCCGGGAACTAAAAAGCCAAGTCAGATGAAGATTCCGAACAGCTCCATCGCTTGAGATCACATCGATTCGCTCGGGGCGTTGAAGGACCGTTTTCGACTTCAAGCGTCTGCGCACCGTGGCGAAGTGGATAACCTGATCCGTGTAATAGACGTTGCCCTCACGCTTCCAGACTCGGGCTGCGGCCCACCATGGCAGGAAATCCGGATAGCGCTCGACATCGGCCGCGAGGTCAAAAATTTGATCCCGCCTGTAAGGGGTGTAGCAGCTGATCCGATGAGATGGCATAACAGCGATGAGTGCTCGAATCAAACCTGATCATTGTATTGAAGCTTAGCACGGGCCAAAGCGAATGTCGCCTTTGGGTTAGAATCGGCGCTTTGCGGAGCGTTGTCCGAAAGGCTCATTTCTGATCTGGAAGCGGACCTTGGCCGTCCCCACGTCGAACGGCTACTTCTGGCCGAAGGTTGCCCTTCGCCGGCATCGCAAAAGTGTTCGATCGCGTGACAGCCACGAAGGGCTGGAGTCGACCCAACCCGGTCATTCCCGTTCGCTCACGTGAACGTCGGCTGTCTGATCGCAAAGCAGTCTTCACTTACCGCGGTCAGTTAGGCGGTTGATTAGCTGATTTCGGTCATTCCAGCATTTCGGTTCTAGCACTTGATCTGTTCCGCTAAACTGTTTGAACTTCTACATCCCAGCTCGGGGTGTCCCGCGAGGAAGGCCAAGGCTCGCTCCTATGACAGCTAGAATGAGCAATCGGGAATACATCACCCGCCAATGCATCCCCGACCCGGAGGTGCCGTTCGGCAGGGAAGAATTCGCCGAGCGCCTGGAGCGCATCCGGGCGACGATGGAGGCCGGGAACATCGACCTTCTCTTCGTCTCGGCGCCCGAGGGGCTCTACTACGTAAGCGGATTTCTCAGCGACTGGTACCAAGCCCAGAGCCCGATGATCTGGCCGCCGACGAGCGGCATCGCCATCCATCGCGAGAGCGGCAAAACCATTCATTTCGAGACCGAGGCGGAGGAGATGCTGGTTCAGTTCACCACCGTCTCGCCGGATCTCCGTGTCCTCCGGGACAGCGGGATCAGCATGATCAAGTTCATCACCGCTGAACTGGCCGATATGGGCTGGCTTTCGGGCACGGTGGGACTGGAGAAGTTCAGCTACCGGCCGAACCGGGGTCACTCGGAACTCTTCGAGGCTGCACTCACGTCGGCGGGCGCCAAGGTCGTGGATGCCACCAATATCCTGCGCGACGTGCGCCGGATCAAGTCGCCCCAGGAACTGGAATACATGCGGGAGGCCGGGCGCTTCGCTGATATAGGAATGGCGGCAGCGCGAGATGCGCTCAAGGTGGGGGTTACGGAGCTCGACGTCCATGCGGAGATGACCTACGCCATGATAAAGGCAGGCGGTGAGCCCGCCGCGATCCAGCTTCCAGTCACCTCGGGCAGAAAAACAGCAGCACCCCACGCGGCGGCATCACACAAGAAGATCCAGGCCGGGGAAAACGTGGTGGTGGATATTTGCGGGGTCTACCGATGCTATCATGTAAACCTTGCGCGCACCTTTTCCATGGGCGAGCCCCACCCCGCGGTCGAGGCCCAGATTGAGAAATCATCAGGCCTTTTCGCAGGCCTCCCCCAGGTGCTCAAACCAGGCATGCGGGTGGCGGAGCTGACTGAGTTTGCCCGGAACTATTACAAGGACCAGCGGCTATGGGAAGACCGCGGTTGGGTCGGCGGCTACGAACTCGGGATTGCGATCCCGCCGGACTGGGACGGGCCTTTCACCTATGACACGGAGATCGACCCAGGCGATGCAACGCTCGATCCGGGAATGGTGATCAATCTGGAGAGCGACGTCTATCTGCCCGAGGGCGCTGGTGCTTCGCTGGTTATCAATACCATGGAGTTTTCGGATACGTCCGTGGCTTTCTTGAGCCAATTTCCGGATGGATTGCAGGTGATCGAGTAGCCGGGCCGTAGCCAGCGGCCAAATGGTGGATTAATCGTGCGCCTCGACAAAGCCTATGCGGATATCGGTATGTTTTGTGCTATCGTTTGCCGCTCCTTCGAGGCCGACCTGCGCTTGCGTCTCGAAGATTGCTAGCGGTTGCTCCTGCCCGTGTCGGGAAGTGCGAGTTCCAGCAAATTGCAGGCGCTCTGGAGGGCTTTATGGGAATCAATGAATTTGAGGACGGGTTGTTCTCTGGCAAGATGTCCCGCAGGACACTCAGCAAAGCATTGGCTGCGGTTGGAATCGGTACAGCGATGTTTCCGCTCTTTCATAAGAGCGCGAATGCGGCCACTGAAGACCACCCGGTAGTGTTCACCTGGGAGGGCTACAACGACCCGGGGCTGCACGGCTCCTATCTAGCAAAATATGGCGAGGGTCCAAACTTCACCTTTTTTGGTGATGAGGAAGAGGCTTTCACAAAAATACGGGCCGGCTTCAGGCCCGACATGGCCCAACCTTGTTCCTATAAGATCCCTGCCTGGCGCGACGCCGGAATTCTGATGCCGCTCGATACAAGTGCCCTCACTCACTGGGATGATCTGGTGCCGAGCTTGAAGGAGATCCCTGGCATGGTTCAGAACGGCCAGCGCCACTGGGTATGCTCCGACTGGGGCCAGACCTCGATCCTCTACCGTGAGGATTTGGTGGAGTTGGAGGAGGAGTCGTGGGGCTTGTTGTGGGACAAGCGTTATGCCGGGCGCCTTGCGTTGTACGACAGTTTGATTGACGGAGTCATGGTTGCGGCTATCTACGGCGGCGCCAAAGATCCGTTCAACATGACCAAGGAAGAGGTCGCGAGGACAGAGGCCCTGCTGCGCGAGCAGTTGCCGTTGCTGCGTTACTACGCCAACGGCGCGACTGAGATTCAAACGGGAATCGCCTCCGGCGAGCTGGTCGCGGCGACAGCCACGAATGATTCTTACACTTTCTTGCGAAGCGAAGGTCATCCGGTAAAGTGGATGAATCCTAAGGAAGGTGCGATGACCTGGACCTGTGGCATGAGCATCATGTCCACCGCCACCAAGCTCGATCGCTGCTACGAGTACCTTAACGCGATGCTGAGCCCGGAAGCCGGCGCTTACGAAATTGTCGAATTTGGCTTCGGGCATGCCAATCTGAAGGCGTACGACCTTGTCAGCGAACAAGACCTGCTGGACCGCGGTCTCACCCGCAATCCGGATGACCTCCTGAGCGCGGGTGTCTTCCAGATGCCGATCGGCAACGAGCCGGAGCTCCAGGAGATGTTCGAGCAAGTCAAGGCAGGGCTATGAACGTCGATGATTGCTCCGGGGCCGGTTATCGTAAGGTGTAATGGGGGTTTTTGAGCCCGACGCCAACCACCTACCCTTCCGGAGTTTCCCAATAACTGTGGTGGCCCGGTTGCAGTCGGGCTGCACACTTGTTCCGATGGGCGGCCAGCATGAACAACGTCGCCCTCGGGTCAAACCGGCGGTTTGAGAAGCATTATCCGAACGGCCGCTTTGTGATCTGTAAACGGTCATTGCGAGTGGCTCCAAGGAACGGCCGTTGCTGGCCGATTCTTGCCGTCTAGTGGTCAAAGTCTCGAGTCGACCCAACCTCGCCGTTCACAGTCGAGGGCGCGAAAGTCGGAAATCAGATCGCAAAGCAGCCATTGCCCATGACCCGGCCATTGTGCGCTGTGGCGATTGGTTCTCCGTCCCCTTTCCGAGACGGGAGCAGACGAGGGAGAAACGGCTCGACTTAGTCGTCCTATAGCCAGCAGCGCACATGAAAAAGAGGGGCCGCCCACGGCAGTGCAGGCCCCCAAGACTGCATTCAACAGGATGGCGATAGTTAGACGAACCACCAGCGTTCAAAGTTCTTCATTCCGTCGAGCTGGTTGTTGGCGGCGATCTTTTCGGGAATTCCGATCTTGTCACTCATACAATTGACGAAGTTACCGAAGGCCGGAATGACCGTTGGGCAGTCATCGCGAACCAACTGCTGCATCTCGAAGTACATGGCCTGACGCTTAGCGTCATCCAGCTCGGCACGAGCCTGAACCAGCAACTGATTAAAGCGCTCGTTGGCCCAGGTGGTATCGTTCCAGGGCGCACCGGCCGCATAGGAGACCGACATCACCCAATCGACCGTCGGGCGGCCGGCCAAGCTGCTCACATGCCAAGGCTTCTTCAAGGGCACTTCGACCCAGTAGCCGTCCGAGGGCAGGCGTTGCACCTCGATCGTGATTCCGGCTGCCTTGGCTGCCTCCTGGTAGAGGACCGCGCCGTCCACGCCGCCGGGATAGACCTCGGCAGCGACGAGCGGCACGGTGAGCCCTTCCTGCCCGGCCTTCTTCAGGTGGAAGCGGGCCTTGTCCGGATCGTACTGCCGCTGCTCTAGATCCGCGGCGAAGAAGCGTTGGTTGCTTCCGACGGGATGGTCATTACCCACGTAGCCGTGGCCCTTGAGGATCTTCTGGACCCAGGCTTCACGGTCGATGGCGTACTTGAGCGCCATCTGCACGTCCGGATCGTCGAACGGGGGCACTGTCATTAGCATGGGATAGGGGAAGTGCTTCGTTCCACCGACCTCATTGATCACGATCCCAGGCTGACGACTGAGCAGATGCAGGGTCTTGAGGTCGGGTTCCTCCATCACGTCCACCTCGCCGGTCTGCAGCACGTTTGTCCGCGCCATAACATCGGCTACGTGCAGAGTCTCGACCTCATCGAAGTAGGGGCGGCCCTCCTTGAAGTAGTTGGGATTGCGCTTGGTCACCGCCCGAATGCCCGGCTCCCACGATTCGAGCATGAAGGGACCCGTGCCCACCCCCTTGTCCCACTCGTCGCCGGCCGTGCCCTCGGGCGCCACCACCAGGTGATAGTCGGACATCAGGTAGGCGAAGTCCGCATTGCCCTCGGCCAGCTCGACCACGACCCGGTCTTTGCCGTCGGAGCGGATGTCTGCGATGTTCTGAACGATGCTGGCGGCAGCTGACTTGGAATCTTCGCCCCGGTGATGGTTCAAGGAGTGGACCACGTCTGCGGCCCCAAGAGTTTTGCCGTTATGGAACTCGACGCCATCGCGTAGCTTGAACTCCCATAGCTTGGCGTCGTCCGAGGTTTCCCAGCTTTCGGCCAGCTCGCCTATCACCTCGCCGTCGGCGTCGATTTCGGTCAGGTTGTTGCGTAGCTGCCAGCTGACGCTTATCGGGTGCGCAGCCTGCAGCGTCGCGCCGTCCAAGGAGTCGCTGGTCGCGCCGCCACTTATAGCCTGACGAAGTCTGCCGCCGCGCTTGGGCGTTGCGCCGAGGGCCGCGTCTGGCCTCAGGCCGGTACTGGCCAAGGCCGCAGCGCCAAGGGCAGCCGTTCCCTGCAGGAATCGTCGTCGGCTCACTTCTTTGCTGCGACGGTGACGAGTTGGTTGCAGGCCCCGGATCATGGCTATGCTCCCTTGATACTGGCTAGCAAGATGGACAAACAATCTCTGTTGATCGGCCAGATTTCCACAAGGCTCGCATAATCACAAAGACGAACTGGTTATACTCTATGTGCATATGGTATAGGTAGAGAGCTAGGATCGGAGTGGCACGATGGGACTCAGCTTCCGCCAAATAGAGGTGTTCCGATGTCTTATGAATTCTGGCACGGCAACCCGGGCGGCGGCCAAGCTGTCGATCTCTCAGCCTGGAGTCAGCCGTCACATTTCTGAGTTAGAAGGCCGTTTGGGGTTCAAGCTGTTCGAACGTACCAAGGGCCGCCTAGCGCCTACCAAGGCCGCGGTTCAGTTTGCCCGCGTCGTCGAGCAGAACTTCCTCGGACTGGAACGGATCGAGCATGCCGGCGAAAAGATCCGCGACAACGTCTCTCAGCCGGTGATTGTTGCCTGTCTGCCGGCGCTCTCTACCTCCCTGCTGCCCATGGTCGCTCGCCATATCGTGTCAAGCAATCATGTCCGGAGCCTTGAGGCGAGTACCGGCACGGTGACGGAGATCATCGAGAAGCTACAGAACCAATCCGCCGATCTGGCTCTAACCTTGACCCTTCCAAATATCCCGGGGATCGAGTCCGAACCGCTTCTTACGGTCGAGCATGTTTGTGCACTGCCGAAAGGTCACCCGCTGGCTAAAAAGGATGTGATCACCGCAGCAGACTTCAAGAACGAAGCGGTGATCGGCTGGAGCCCGGTAGGGCCGCTAGACTTTGAAAAGGAAGCGGCGATCTTTGCCGACTATGTCTCCGTCAAGGATATCCGCCTCACCACCCAGACATCACACAGCCGCTATGCCATGGTCGCCAAAGGGCTCGGAATCACCATCGCCGAGCCCTTCTCCGCCGGCCCTTGGCTGAACAACGGGGTCGTGATCCGCCAGTTCGTGCCGAGCCTGCCACTCAGCTACAGCCTTTGCTATCCTAGCGGCCAGGTCAGCTCAGAATCGGTCGGCACGGTGCGTAGAGCAATTCTGTCCGCCGTGAAGGAGTGGAAGTTAGAAGCGGATGCTCTAACTGTCCTTTGTGAAAACGCTCGTAGCCCGGACGATAATGGTTCGAATTAACAGTTCGCAAATTTTGATCTCACCGGGCTTAGGACTTCCTTTCAGGGTCAAAAAGCGACGAAATCTGCACTGCGTCACGACGTCAATGCCAATCAGGTGTTCTCCTGGCGCCGCCGGCTCGCCACCGAGCCACAACACGCCGTCATGCCGGTGATGGTGGCGCCGGAGGTGCCGCCTGGGCGAGCGTTGGTGCCAGGAGAGGAGAACAGCCGACCTGCCCCCGAGTTCGGTCCCTCGAAGATCTACGCCAAACTCGGGCGAGCCGCCGAACAGGAAGATCCGGACGTCATGGCGATCCTATGGAACCCGCGCAGCTATCTTGAAGAACATCAATCATTATCTTGTTATGGAAGCGCGTGAATTGGAAGGCAGGGTGGCCAGCCGGTCTTGCTTCTCTGTACGCCCAAACATGGCATCATGCCGGTGTTTGATAGGATGCATTCGCGGCAATGCCTCTGAGCTTTCGCCAGCTTGCGCTAACTTGCTACGGCTATGATTTCGTTGGAAAATTGAAATTCATTGAATCCGACACTGATAGAGGTAGGCGAGTGGTATTGTCCCGGACCGCAGAGGGGGGCTCGTTAAAGAGGCGACGATATTCGCGGCCAAATTGCGATACGCTCTCATAGCCAACTATTCTGGCAATTTCACCGATCTTATGTGTCTCGAAAGCAAGTAGTCTTCGCGCATAATGTAGCCGAATTAACTTGAGATACTGAATTGGCGAGTGGCCCGTTTTCTGCTTGAAAGCCCGATGGAATGTAGACACGCTCATGCCTGCTTCTTTCGCCAGATCATTGACACTGACGGTCGCAGCGAAATTCTCGCGAAGAGCAGTCATGGCCCGGTCGATCCGTTCGTCGGTTGAGGCGTAGCGAATTAGTGAGATTAATGTATTTGCTCTGGGACCGCGCAGTGCCTGAAACAAGACTTCCCGACGCGCGGCCGTGCCCATCACGGCACATTTCAATGGATCGTCGAGCATAAGAAACAGTCGGTCCGCCGCACTTCGCATGCCTTCGGTAAAACCAGCAGGCTCGACTGATGCGGCCGTTTTTTCGTCTGCTGTTTTATATTTGGCATCAAATGCTTCCAGCAACGACACCAATTCTCTCAGTTCCCTTCGTTCGACGTCGACATAAAGTCCAGCGAGCGGTTCTTCTGGCGATGCGTAAGTCGCACAATCGAATGGCAACGGC
This sequence comes from uncultured Kiloniellales bacterium, assembly GCA_937974415.1. Taxonomy (GTDB): domain Bacteria; phylum Pseudomonadota; class Alphaproteobacteria; order Kiloniellales; family JAKSDN01; genus CALJXB01. The sequence continues at coordinate 4,900 of CALJXB010000275.1, read as the reverse complement.
ATACCGAGCACAAGGTAGTTGTCAGCATCATACGTGAACTCCCCGTCAGCCAAATATCCGATTTTACGGCCCTGAAACACCAATACGATGCCCGAGTCATATAGAAAAGGAATAGCAGCGGTCGCTTGTCGCGCCCAGAAAAGTCGCACACCCGGAATGTGGGTCCCGACGGACCCACAACTCTGAGAGCGGTCATCAAGGTGTTCGATCCGTCGGCTAATTGCCGATTTACGCATCGTTGATCATCTCCTTTCTTTCACGGTATTCGAGGGTTGCCACTGATTGAAACAGATTTGCTGTCTGAAAGCAGGATTGGGCAAGAGAAAAGCGGTTTTGTGTGTATATGTAAGCATCAACCACTCCTATCTCTTGTGAAGACACTCGGGCCTTGTAGGTCGGCTTTTGCCGAAAAAATGCATATGGAAGGACCACCAATGAGCAGAGTACTGATCATTGTGACCAATCACGGAGAACTCGCTGGTGAAGCGAACGGGACCTATTTGCCTGAAGTGACGCATGCCGTTCACGAGCTGCACGGGGCCAATGTCGAGTTTGATTTTGCATCTCCTCTCGGCGGGCAAGCACCTATATATGGTGAAGATGCGGATGAGATCACGAGGACGTTGTTCGCCGATCCTGATTTCTCAAAAGCGCTCTCCGAAACAGCTGTCCTGAAAGATGTCGGTCTTAGCCGTTACGACGCGATATTATTCCCAGGAGGTTATGGATTGTTGTTTGACCTGGTGGACAACGCCGACAGTCACCGGACCGTCAAAGCCATGCTGGAACGTGGGGCCCCTGTCTCTGCTGTATGCCACGGTCCGGCGGCTCTTGGACGAATTACAATTGCTGATGGAACGCCTCTGGTCGCGGGTCGCAACGTGACGGGTTTTACCAGAGAAGAAGAAGTGGATTACGGTACGATCGACAAGGTCCCGTTCCTGCTCGAAGAACTAATGATGGACTCTGGTGCGACGTACCAAAAGCGGAAAGCCTGGGACGAATTTGTCATTGAGGATGGCAACATTATTACAGGGCAAAACCCTGGTTCGGCGGGCGCTGTTGGCCGTAGCTTGGTTGCACGGTTAACGTAGAACCAGGAGGATGAGTATGAGTGATACTTTTTATACGATGGCCGTTGTAACCGCCAAGGACAGTCGGATAGATGACTTAAAATCTGTGCTCGCAACACTAACCGAAGAAACCCGCAAAGAAGCTGGCGCGATAGAGTATTTGTTCGTCCATGATCAGAACGACCCCAATACGTTTATTTCATATGAGAAATGGGCCAATGCTGAAGAAGAAAGTAAACGCTGGCACACGCCGCATTTAGAATCCGCGATTGAGCAATTGAATGACATTCTGGTCGGCAATCCGATCATTTATAAAGGTTCGCAAATTACCTAAACCCTTTCGAAAGGCGATATTCACAAGCGAAACAATTTTGTCACTGGCGCGGGCGATCTGTCGGTCAGCGAGCTGTGTGGGACCTGATGGTGTTCTAGTGTGGACCCATCGTTCGATCAGGACCCAACGACAGCAAGACACAAGGAGCCCCGGATGCATCCCAAGACATTAGAGGGTCAGGTCAGATCTGGGGCAGGCCAAGATCCGCTATCTTCAGGGAATTATGCCAAGCTCAGAAAAAAGTGCACCGAGATGAAATCCTACCCTGGTCTGCTTCCAAAAGATTGGAGCGAATTTGATGTGAGAGATCCGGTAAGTTGGAGAGGATCGACCCTCCGGCGACGCCTGACTCAAGAGGGGGGCGCCCCGGCGGCGATCCTTAGAGTGACTTGAGGAATACGATCGTGTCTTCGTAGACCGTATCGCGGCCACGGAATATCGCCGCAAACGACAGGATGATCTTGATGTGGCCGGTGTCGTCATACTCCAGCAGCGTGACGTCTCCGCCCTCTTCGCGAATGCGCGCGGCGAACTCACGAGAATTCTTGGGGAAGACGGTCCGGTCGTCGGTACCGTGGAGAAGGAGCGCCGCGATCTCCTCACCGCCGACGAAGGTGATCGGGCGAGCCTGGTCCGTGTCGGCCAGCCCCGAGAAGATCGGCTTCGTCGATCGATAGGCAAGGGGATCGAAGGCATAGGGACCTGCAACGCCGACGAAGCCACGCAGTGACGTGTGCAGCATTCCCTGGCGGGCCAGATAGCGTTCGTCGAAGGCCAGTAGGGCCGCAATATGGGCGCCGGCAGAATGCCCCATGAGAATAATACGGTCCGGGTCGCCACCGTACGCCTTGGCGTGGGCTGATACCCAGCGGACCGCCTTAGCGCCGTCCTCGACGAAATCGGGAAAGCGAACCTCGGGATAGAGGCGGTAATCTGGAACGGCGACGACGAAACCGCTGCGGGCCAGGGCCTCTCCCATGAAGCGGTAGCTCCTGCGGCTTCCGTTCTTCCAGCTTCCCCCATAGAAGTAGACGACGACGGGCGCGTCGCCGGATTTGTCAGCGAACCCGTCTACGGGGCGGTAGATATCCATCACTTGCCGCTCGGCCTCCCCATAGACAACGTCCCTATCGAGCACATAGCCGTCGCTCGGCACGAACGCGTTGAGCAGGGTGGCCGGCGAGCAGGCGACAAGCGGCAGAACCATAAAGAAGACCTCCAATAGTCGCCTGATGACGCTCATCCGTCGATCGATCCGTGCGCCGTGCCTGGCCCAATAGATCGGACCACAGACAGTGCGATAAGGAGCCACAACCCCACCTGGCCTGTCTCGCTCCGATCTCTGTGTGACGCGCGCATGGCTATGTCGGTTCCCTTATTCCGCGCTCAAACAGGCAAGGGCCCCGCCGTCGCGACGAGGCCCCTCCCGCAATACCTTGAACGGAATTTAGTTCGGTAACACCACTGTGTCGATCACATGGATCACACCGTTCGAGGCTTCGATGTCCGCAGCGACCACCATGGCGTTGTCCACCATGACGCCGCTGGTCGCGTCGACGGACAAGTCGCTGCCCTGAACCGTCGGAACCTGCGCCTTCTTCCCGGCGATGTCGGACGACATGATTTTCCCCGACACCACGTGATAGGTCAGGACCGCCACAAGCTGATCCTTATTCTCGGGCTTGAGGAGGTTTTCGACCGTACCGTCAGGGAACTTTGCGAAAGCCGCGTCGGTCGGTGCGAAAACAGTGAAGGGGCCGTCGCTCTTCAGCGTGTCCACCAAGTCCGCGGCTTGCACGGCGGCCACGAGGGTATTGAACTGGCCCGCCTCGACGGCGGTATCGACAATGTCCTTCTCAGAGCTGGCTTCCTGCTGGCTGGCGCAGGCGGCCAATGCAAACGGGATAATCAACACAAGGGCTTTCAACGAGGTCCTGAGGTTCATCTTGGGCTCTCCCCGGTCGGGTTGTGAGTGACACAAACTGATACGTTCCTGTCCCGAGGTTGGATCACATTGGTCGTGTGGTCTTTTCGCACCGGGGCTCTGCTGCACTAGTAGATCAGTGCGGCCCGTTATTTGGCTACGTCGCAGAGGCGGCCTTGCTGGTCCGGTGTCGTCAGCAGAAGCGCGCAACTGTCGTAGGCTTCTCTCTCCAAGATCTGTCGGATGTTCCGGAGCGTCTGAGTATCCAGTGTTTGCGACCGGGCCAATACCCAGGCGAACTCGCGCGAAGGTTCCCCAACGACGGACCATTGATAATCGGTATCCAGGCCGATGATCCAATAGTCGCCGGCGGCCGGCCACACCCAGGCCCCCAGCACCTCGACGAACGTGACCTCCAGCTTGCCGTGCGAATCATAGGCGAGAAAGCGTGCCCGCGCTTCCGCTTGATTGATAGAGCCATCGGCCGTTTCGCAGGAGTTCAGTACCTCCATAAGGCCATCGTCGCCCAATGCGTAGTTGGCTCTTGTGTTGGTGGCACAGTCGCTCTGGAACCATGCGGGGATCGCGGCGACCTGGTGCCATTCACCGAGATAGCGCTGCAAGTCGAAGCCGGTGACGGTGTGCATTGGGGCAGGCGCGTCCGAGGCGCAGCCGCCGGCCAAAACGCCGACTAACAGTATGGCGATCCACCGGCCCGTCCCCCGAATTATGCGAGCCTGTGAGGTTAGCTGGAACCTCACCCGGTTCGCCATCCGGCCGTGGCCTTGCACTTCCTGCAGACGCGCTCGCCCGGCCATCTGCTTTCGAATTGTTCTTGGCACATGAGGCAGTTTCGCCGTTTCGCCTGAAAACTGCGCTCCGGCTGGGGTTTTTGGTTGGAATCTGATTTGGATCTCATGGGCGTCACTACAGTCGTTGTTGCGCTATGTTCATCGTCAACGCGCCGGAAGGCTCAGGCTTCAGGCATTTCCTTTTCGGAATTCGCAGGTTGCGAAGTGGACAGGCGCTGTCAGGTCATTGCCCTGGGGCCCGAAGAGCCGGCCGGCTCACAGCTCCCGTGCGGTTTGCAGGACCGCGTCGACATGGCCGGGCACCTTCACCTTGCGCCACTCGGCGCGCAGCGTGCCGCCTTCGTCGATCAGGAAGGTCGCGCGCTCGATGCCCATGTACTTTCGGCCGTACATCGACTTCTCGACCCAGGTACCATAGGCCTCGCAGACCTTGCCCTCTTCGTCGGATACCAGCGTGAAGGGCAGCTCGTACTTGGCCTTGAACTTGTCGTGCTTCGCGACGCTGTCCTTGGAGAGGCCGATGATCTCTGCGTCGATCTTCGAGAAATCCGGCAGGGCGTCGCGAAAGCCGCAGGCCTCCTTGGTGCAGCCGGGCGTGTCGTCTTTCGGATAGAAATACAGCACGACCTTCTTGCCGCGCAGGTCCGAGAGCTTGACTGTGCCGCCACTGTCGGCTGGAAGAGTGAAATCCGGTGCCTTGTTTCCGACTTGGGCCTTGGCCGGCATCGGCTCGCCTCCTTCGCTTGTTGTCCTACGC
>CALJXB010000274.1 GCA_937974415.1 uncultured Kiloniellales bacterium | reverse complement strand
CGGCTCCCGGGGTCCGAGGATTGCGGAATCGGCGGAACAAACATAACATCTCGGGTGCTGGCTGCCAGGATCCGATAGGGGGTCCCGGGTGGGATATAGTGCCTGTTTGAACGTGTTGCGCCTCTCGGCAGCGGCGATGGCGCGTGCAATCCCGGCGGCAGCCGGGGTGCGCGATTTACCAATTTTGCATCCATTGGGCTGGACGGGATCCGGCTAGCGCGTTGGACTGTGCCCGAAGCTTGGGCCGGCGCACCCGGCATTGGGCGGATCGAAGTCAAAAGGAGGAGTGGGCGATCGCCTCGACGAGGCAACAGAAACGAACGCGTGGCAAGGTCACCTTGCAGGAGGTTGCGAACCGGGCGGGCGTGTCCCCCATGACCGTGTCCAATTTCATCAACGACAAGTTCCAGTTCATGTCCGCGGCGACCCGCCAGCGGGTGGCCGCGGCCGTCGCCGACCTCAATTACCGGCCCGATACCGCGGGGCGGTCTTTGCGCTCGGCCCGGCACAAGTCGATCGGCATGATCGTGGTGGACGAATCGCCGCTCTATCTGTCGGACGGCTCGACGACGCAGGTGGTCTCCGGCCTCGGCAACGCGCTCAACGCCGAAGGCTACACTCTGCAGCTCGAAGGCTTGCGGGCGCGCGATCTGGAGACCTCCTCGCTCCTGCGCTTGGTCCGTACCGATGGGGTCTGCCTGATGCTGTCCGGAAAGCCGGCTCAGCGCCGCGCCATGCTGGCTTCTTTCCAACGGCTGAACCAGCCGTTGATCGTGTTCTACGAGCGCTCCATCAAGGGCGACGGCGGCGGCGACCTCTGCCTGGTCCGCCAGGATGACGGTCAGGGCGGGATCCTGCTTGCCGAACACCTGATCGAGCGCGGCGCGCGGCGGATCATGATCGTCAAGATAGTGCTGAACCAATGGAGCTCCGTCGACGAGCGCATACGGGGCATCCGCTCGGTGGCCGCCAAGCGGGGCCGGCAAGTCGAGATCGTCGGCTGCGGCGGCGGCGCCTTCGACGAGGTTCAGGCGGCCGTCGACGAGGCCATCAGCGAGAGCGGCCTGCCGGATGCCATCATGGCGACCACCGATCAGATGGGGATTGCGATCCTCAAGCTGCTGAAGGCGAAGGGCATCGAGGTGCCGAAGCAGGTCATGGTCACCGGCTACAACGCCTTCGAGTTTTGGCGGCTGTCCGATCCGGTGCTGACCACCGTGCGCTCGCCCGGCTACGAGCTCGGCCAGGTGGCGGGCCGGGAGATGATCCGGCGCCTCGAAACCGGCGCCTTCGAGAAGCCGGTCATCAAGCTGCCGGTGGAGCTGGTCGTCGGCGAAACGACGTGACCCAAAGCCGGGGGCCGCTTCTGCGAACCAATCGTGTGAGCGGACCAAAAGGCGGACCGAGAGCGGGACCCGCTTCAGCTCGCGAGCCCGAACAGCTCCTGCGGCTCGCGGACGCCACGAAGTGCATGAAAGCCGAGGGACTCCAGCCCGAGGTCGCTGCCGGCGGTTTCTCGAAAAGTGCTGGAAATCAGAATGTTGCGGTCGAGGGATCGGCATAGCGCTTGAATGCGGCTCGCCTCATTGACCGCCGGTCCGACCACAGTGAAGTCGAGCCGTTCGCTGGCTCCGATGTTGCCGTAGAACACGTCCCCCAGGTGCAGCGCCAGACCGAAATCCATGATCGGATTTCCAGCGGCCGTGCGGGCCTCGTTGAGGGCGGGGAAGGCAGTGCGCAGCTCCGCCGCCGCCGCGAGGGCGTCCCGGCACGCGGCGTCGTCGTCCCGGCCCGCCAGGTCGAAGGTGGCCAGCATGCCGTCCCCCATGAACTTGAGGATCTGGCCGTTGTAGGCCTCGACCGGTGCCGCCATGGCCTCGAGATAGTCGTTGAGTGTGGCAATGAGAACGTCGCGCGGCAGGCTATCGGTCAGCTTGGTGAAGCCGCGCAGATCGGAAAACCAGATGACGGCGCGGATCGCCTCGGCCGACCCGCGCTCGATGGCGCCCGTCAGCACCCGGTGGCCGGCATCCCGTCCGAGATAGGTCTGCAGCACGGTGCTCGCGACATCGTAGGTCAGGCGCGATTTGACCGATAGCGCTAGATAGGGAAGCGCTTCGACGACCTGATCGAGCTGTCCCTCGTCGAAGCCTTCGGGCCGGTCGGTGGCGCAGGAGAAAAAGATCCCGTCGAGCGCCCCGCCCGGAGCGACCGCGTCACCGGCCGCGCCTAACCCCTTGGCAAGGGCCTCCACCTGGGAGGGATCGTAGGGCACGAGACGTGCCGCATAATCGACGAGCCCTTCCGCACGCAATTCGGGGAACAGGACAAACTCGTCCGGGTCGCCCGTGTCGAGGCGCCGGCGCAGTGCCAGGAGGCCCCTGCTGCGCATATGGTGGACGGGGCTCTTCAGATAGACGTCATGGCTCTGGATCGCGCGATCGCGCGGGATATGCTTGGTCGCGTCGCCATCGGGCCGCCAGACGAAGGTGTGCGAACCGTACCGGGGATGAAGCGTGTACATGCCCATCTGCACCCGCTTCATGGGAAAGCCGCCGTCGTAGACTTTCCGGCAAAACCCGGCGATCTGTTCGCCGACCGGCAGGCCCAGCAGGCCCTGCTTTACGAGCCAGAGGGGAAGACCGCCGAGATCGAGTGGCGGGAGGGGCGATGGGTCTGATGGCCCGTGGCTCATGTCTATCCACCGACGGTTCTGAGGTGAATGCGCTACCCGAACTGCCCGAAAACTTCCTGAGCGTCCGGTGGAGCCATTCTACCAGGGACGGCGATCCGCGGTGACTCTCTTGTCTGAGCGCAACGCCACGGCATGAGTTCACCAAGACGAGTGATCTTGTGATCTGCGATGGCGCCTAAGGAACGCTAGGGCCCCTGTCACCCGCGCCGGTTCCAGCGCACCGCCAGCCAGCGCCAAACGATTTGCACGAAGCCCGATTCCCGCTGGGCGATATAGAGGCCGGCGCCGGCGATGACGGCGGCGCCGACGAGGGTTTGGGTGGACGGCAGGGCCTGCCAGAAGACGAAGTCGAAGCCGATCGCCCAGACCATGATCAGGTAGTCGAAGGGCGCCAGAACGGGTGGCGGTGCGTGCTTCACGGCACTGACCAGGGTGAGCTGCGCCAGCCCGGCCCAGATGCCGACCAGCGCCAGCAGCAGGAAGTCGCCCCAGCTCGGCGTCGTCCAGGCCCACGCCAGGCCGCTCAGCCCGACCGTCAGCCCGACCGCCGCCTGATAGAAGGCGATGGCGCCGACGGTCTCGGTCGCCGTCAGCACCCGGGTCAGGATCACCATGACCGCATAGCTGAGGGTTGCCGCCAGCACGACCAGGGCTGCCAG
>CALJXB010000273.1 GCA_937974415.1 uncultured Kiloniellales bacterium | reverse complement strand
TGGGCGATTCCCTTTTCCGAGGTGTCGGCGGGCCAATTGAGCCGTTCCAGCCGGGCGCCGTTGCCGAGATGGAAGCGCGCCACCGGGTCGAGGGGCTCGCCGCGCCGGTTCTTCGCTGCGAGGAAATACTCGGCGGCAAGGTGCAGCACGCGAGGCCGCAGGGACTCTATCCTGGCCGGGTCATCGAGAGCCCCTGCTTCATCGAGCGCTTCGAGCAGGTCCCGCGGCTCGTCGTCTTCTCCTGACTTGCGCAGCCAGTCGGCGAAGCCGGGTGCCGGCGACAGGGTGACGAAGGTCTCGATCTCCGGCAGGTCGCGCGCCAGTTCGTCGACCACCTGCTTGATCAGGAAGTTGCCGAAGGAGACGCCCTGCAGGCCGCGCTGGCAGTTGGAGATGGAATAGAACACGGCGGTGGTCGCTTCCGAGGCCCGCAAGGGCGTCCGCTCGCCGGCCAGGATCGGGCCGATGGCGTCGGGCACGTCGCGGGTCCGCGCCACCTCGACGAAGATCAGCGGCTCGTTGGCGAGCGCCGGGTGGAAGAAGGCATAGCAGCGCCGGTCGGGCGGGTCGGTGCGGCTGCGCAGGTCGTTCCAGTCGTGGATCTCGTGTACCGCCTCGTAGCGGATGAGCTTGTCCAGGATGACCGCCGGGGTCGACCAGTCGATCCGCCGCAGCACCAGAAAGCCCCGGTTGAACCAGGACGAAAAGAGGTGGTGGAAATCCCGGTCGGTGCTCTCGAGCTCGCGATGGTCGCGCAGCAGGCCGAGGATGTCCGCGCGCATGCCGACCAAGGCCTCCATGCCGCCGGGCGCCCGGTTGAGGCGACGGAACAGCTCCTGGCGGCGCGGCTCGGAGGCAAAGTGCAGGGCCGCCGCCCGGTCGTCCAACGGCTCGGCCTGCCAGGCGGCGAGCGCCTCCTGAAAGCGCTCCGTATCCGGGCCGAATTGCGTGGCCAGGGCCTGGAAGAACACCAGCCGCTCGTTCGAATCTAGCTCCTGATAGCGCGCCGGGATGTCCCGGGCGATCGCCAGGCCGGTAGCCTCGCCGCGGCCGGCGAAGAGTTCCTCGCAGAGGTCGATCAGCGCCTCGTGACCGCCCGACGCCGCCCGCTCGTCCTTGCCCAGCAGGGCGCGCCCGCGGTCGCTGACGGTTTCCAGCAAGTCGGCGAAGAAGGAGGAGCTGCCCATCGTTCGCGGCTCACGCAGCCTCGACGACCGGTGGCCGGCCGATGGGGTTGGCCGCCTGCACGTGCTTCGCGAGCGCCAGGACGCGCGGTTCGGAGAGCCGCGGTCCGACGATCTGCAGGCCCACCGGCAGGCCGTTCTGGCTGAGGCCGGCGGGAACCGAGCCGCCGACCAGGCTGACCAGGGTGATGAGGAAGGCCGGCGCGATCCAATCGACGTAGTTCTCTAGCTTGCGCGCGCCGATCTCGCTCGGGAAGTTCTGAGTCACCGGGAAGGGCTCGACCGGCGACATGGGCGTGAGAAGGAAATCGTAGGACGCGAAGAGCTCCCGGAAGCGGCGCCAGACCGCTTCGCGGGTATCGTGTGCGGCAGCCGTATCGGTGACCGTCAGGGCCAGCCCATCGCGCACGTTGCCGGCCAGGTTGCGGTCGAACTCGTCCAGCCTGTCGAGGCGCCGGTACTGCTGGCCGACCATCCACTCGGCCCGCAGGGTGAGGTAGGCGGCGTTGCCGGCCGAGGCGTCGAAATCGACCTCCTCCACCCGCGCGCCCGCGGCCTCCAGCTTGGCGAGGGCCGCGCGGCAGACCCGCTCGACCTCCGGGTCGACGCCGATGCGGGCGATGTCGGGCACGTAGGCGATGCGCAGGCCGGCGACGCCGTCGCTCGCCTGCACCTCGGCGAGCGCGCTGTCCCAAGTCGGCGCCACGGAGATCGGCCACAAGGGGTCGAGGCCGGTCATGGCGTCGAGCATGAGGGCCGTGTCTTCCGCGGTGCGGGCGAGGGGCCCATGGACCTGGCCCGGGTCCCAGGGCAGCGGCATGGGGTCGTTGGGGACCAGGCCCGGCGTGGTGCGCAGGCCGACGATGCCGCAGAAGGCCGCCGGCATGCGCAGCGAACAGCCGAAGTCCGTGCCCTGCCCGAGCGGCGCCATGCCGGTCGCGACCGCCACCGCAGAGCCGCCGGACGAACCCGAGGGGCTGAGCTCGGTGTTCCAGGGATTGCGGGTCGCGCCGAACACCTCGTTCACCGTGTTGGCGCCGGCGGCGAACTCCGGCGTATTGGTCTTGGCCAGCACGATCGCCCCGGCCCGCTTGAGGCGCGCCACCACCTCCGCGTCGGCCTCGGGCACGTGGTCGCGATAAAGCGGCGAGGCGTAGGTGGTGCGGATCCCGGCGGTCTCGGTGATGTCCTTGACGACCAGCGGCAGGCCGTGCAGCGGGCCGAGCGCGTCGCCCTGCATCACGGCCCGTTCCGCCTCCGCCGCCGCGGCGCGTGCCTGTTCCTCGGCGAGGGTGACGATCGCGTTCAAGGTCGGGTTGAGGCGCGCGATTTCGTTCACGTGCGCGTCCAGCACCTCGACGGGGCTGACGGCCTTGCTCGCGATCAGATCGCGCAGTGCCAGCGCCGTTTGGTCGACAAGCCCGCGATCGCCCGACATGGTCCTACTCACCGAGGTCGACGATGGCGATCACCGGGCCGCCGCCGTGGGGTCCCTGGTGCATGGCGTCGACCGACACGAAGACGGCCGGATCTCCGATCGCCGTGGCCGCGACGCCGCCGACTGCCGCCTTCGAATGGCGATGGTGATGCACGTCGGAATCGTCAAGCATGATCTGGCGCCGCCCGCGCAACAGGCCGCGCCGGTCGGCCTCGCATTTCATGAAGCAATTGACCAGCTTGCCATTCAGGTCCTCGGCGCGCGCCCGCTCCGGTAAATCCAACCCGGCATCGCGGATCGCATCGTAAATGCCGTCGATGTCCAGGGCGTCTTCCATCACGCTGTGGCCAATTCGATAGCGCCCGCCGGCCCCGTCGCGGTTGCCGATCAGGACGATCTGGGCGCAGTCGAGCTCGACGCCCGACGAGCAGGAGGCGACCGACGAATAGAGGTCGAAGTTGCGGCAGATGTCCTCGGCCTTGGGCATGTCGACTTCACCGAGGGCGACGGCGATGCCGAGGCCGGTGGTGCCGTTCGACACGCCCATGGAATCGTGCACCTCGCAGAACGCGGTCTGGCCGCGGCTCTCAGCGTCCTGGATCGACTCGATGGTGAGCAGCGGCGTCTTGGTCTGGACGTAGTGAACATCCTTGGGGTCGGTGATGCCGGCGTCCGCCATGGCGGCCTTCACGCCGACCGCGACCTTCTCCACCATCGCCGGACGGCCGATGTCCTCCGGCAGGATCTCCGGGCTCATGGCCTGGCCGATGGCGAGACGGTCCTTGCCTGGCGTGCCGGTCTTGTCGTTGCGGGCGAAGACCGTCGCATGCGGCGTGATGACGCCGTCGCAGCCGCCCGACCAGACCATGGGGATCTGCTTGACCTCGTCCTCCGACCGGCTGCCGTGCTTCATCAGCACGCCGCGGAAGGCCTGATCTGCCAGGATGCGGGTAAAGTCGTTCACCCCGCCGTTGCCTTCGGTCTTGCCGATGACAGCGACCACTTCGTCGGCGGCCATCTGACCGCCGGTGATGCAGGCCTCCAGTCCCGAAGCGTCCGAGACGTTCTTGATTTCGATCTTTGCGACTTCGACAGCCATGTCCTCATCCTCCTACTCGCCGGCCCGGCCGGCCGCTGTGCCTTTCGCTCAGTATTTCCTCGCCCGGTGCCCAAGTCCAATAGCGTTTGCCAATCCGGATATCGGCATTTCCGCTAGCTTGCGGCTTGGAAAGACACGGGCATCGGCCTGAGCTGCAGTGCCGTGCAATTTGAAGCGCCGAACTCTTTGCGATAGCATATGGTTGCGCGCCATGGCCGGACTCGGGGACCGTGACGCGCGGCAGGCCTTTGGCAATATCCCGGGGCGTACCCAAATATCGGTTCCGCCGATGGCATGACGGCTCGGTCGAGGCGGCGAGGGATGGAGGAGAGCATGGAACTGCGCCAGATCCGCTACGTCCTCGCGGTCGCCAAGGAGGGCAGCTTCACCCGCGCCTCCCAGCGCCTCAACGTCTCGCAATCGGCGATCAGCGAACAAGTCAAGCTGCTCGAGGGCCGGCTCGGCTTTCCCCTGCTGGTGCGCACCGGGCGCGGCGCCGAGATGACCGAGAAGGGCCGCGTGTTCCTGCACGAGGCCGAGCGCATCGCGACCGACATCATGCACTTGGAGGAGATCGGCCGGAACCTGCGGTCGGTCGCCGTCGACAAGGTCAACATCGGCATGATCTCCGGCCTGGCGAACGCGTTGGTGCCGCGGCTCTTCCCCGACGGCGATTGGCCCGCCAACATGCAGGTCGAGATCCGCACCGCGCCGACCCGGGTGATCTTCGACGAGCTTTTCAAGGGGCGCCTGGACCTCGGCTTCGCGGTCGCCATGGACCCGGACCTGATTCCCTCCGGCCTCACGGTCCGCACCCTGTTCGACGTCGACCTGGTGTTGATCTCGCCCACGGGCAGTGCGGTCGCCAAGGGTGGCGGCCCGCTCGATCTCACCAGCATCGCCGAGGAGCCGATCATCATGAGCGAATTGTCGGTCGGCTATGGGCTGACGGTCATGAAGCTGTTCGGCGAGCTCGGCATCAGCCCACGCATCCAGGCCGTCGTCGACAACATCGAAACCATCAAGGTCATGGTAGGGTCGGGACTCGGTCATGCCCTGGTGCCGGCCGGCGCCGCCGACCAGGAGGCCGAGTTGGGCCTGTTCAAGATACTGCCGATTGCGCCGCCCCATGCCATCACCATCGAATGTTATCGCCCGCGAGTCGGGCTGTCGCGCCACAAGGAACTGCTCTACGAGCGGATCGTCGCCGGCCCCGACCAAGACGGGGGTCAAGACCGCGATCACGACAAGGTGTAGTCGACCTGCGCCGGCCGCCCGGGCAGGTTGAGCTCCGTCGTGAGCGGCGCCGTCTTGGCGATCACCCGGCCACGGCGCAGCACATGGAGCCGGCGGGCGCGCCGCCGGATCGCATCGACCGGGTCCTGCGCCTGCAACACGACGAGGTCGGCATAGCAGCCTGGCGCTAGGCCGTAGCCGTCGAGGCCGAGAATGGCCGCCGGGTTTTCCGTGACGGCCTTGAAGCAGCGCCGCATGGCGTCCTGTCCGGTCATCTGCCCGACATTCAGGCCCATGTAAGCCGCATCCAGTATGTCGGCCGTGCCCAGCGCGTACCAGGGATCCATGATGCAATCCTGGCCGAAGGCGACGACCAGGCCGGCGTCCATCAGTTCGGGTACCCGGGTCATGCCGCGGCGTTTCGGGTAGGTGTCGTGGCGGCCCTGCAGGGTGATGTTGATCAAGGGATTAGCGACCACCCGCAGCTCCGCCTCGGCCATCAGCGGGATCAGCTTGCTGACATAGTAGTTGTCCATGGAGTGCATGGAGGTCAGGTGCGAGCCGGCGACCCGGCCGTTGAGCCCGAGCCGCTTGGTCTCGAACGCCAGGGTCTCGACGTGGCGCGACAGGGGGTCGTCGGACTCGTCGCAGTGCATGTCGACCATGAGCCCGCGCTCGGCAGCGAGCTCGCAAAGCGATCGGACCGAGGCCGCGCCGTCGGCCATGCTGCGCTCGAAGTGGGGAATGCCGCCGATCACGTCGACGCCCTTGTCGAGCGCGCGTTCCAGGTTGGCAGCCGCATTGGGAGAACGCAGATAGCCGTCCTGGGGAAAGGCCACGAGCTGAAGGTCCAGGTAAGGCTTCACCCGTTCGCGCACGTCGAGTAGCGCGTCGACCGCCAGCAGCCTGTCGTCGCAGATATCGACATGGGAGCGGATTGCCAGCAAGCCCTGGCCGACCGCCCAGTCGCAGTACCTGAGCGCCCGTTCGACGATCTCCTCCTGGGTCAGGAGCGGCTTCAACTCGCCCCACAGGGCGATGCCTTCCAGCAGGGTGCCGGACTGGTTGGTGCGCGGCTTGCCATAGGACAGGGTGGAATCCATGTGGAAATGAGCATCCACGAAGGGCGGTGTCACCAGGCAGCCCGTGGCATCGATCTCGTTTGCCGCGTCGCCCTCCAGGCCGGGACCGAGATCGGCGATGCGCTCGCCCTGGATGGCGATGTCGATGCCGTCGCGGCCGTCTGGCAGGGTGGCGTTTCGGATCGCCAGGTCGAACATCAGCGCTCCTCCTTGCGGAACGGAACCAAGAGTGCCGATGGCGCCCGCGCGTTGCGCGACAAGACGGCCATGGCGACGATGGTCAGCACGAAGGGCATCATGAGGAAGATCTGATAGGGCACGTCGATCACGGCGCTGGCCTGGAGGCGCAGCTGCAAGGCGTCTATGAAGGCGAAGAGGAAGGCCGCGACAGCCGAGCGCCAGGGGCTCCACTGGCCGAACACCACCAGGGCGATGCAGACCCAGCCGCGCCCGGAGATGACGCCGAAGGTGAAGGCGTTGAACTGGGCCATGGAGAGGAAGGCCCCGCCGACCGCCATCAGCGCGCCCGACAGCATGAGCGCCTGATAGCGCGTCTTGGCGACGCTGACGCCGGCCGAGTCCGCCGCATGGGGCGACTCGCCCACGGTTCGCAGATGCAGGCCCCAGGGCGTGCGGTAGAGCACGAAGGCGGCGGCCGGAATCAACAGCAGGGCGAAGTAGACCAAGGCGTATTGATCGAACAGCACGGGCCCGAGGAAGGGGATGTCCGACAAGAGCGGGATGGGCACCGTCTGAAAAGCCTTGATATTGGGCGGCATTTCCGGCTGGCCGAAAATCACCCGGAAGAAGAAGAAGGCGAGGCCGGTCGCGAGCAGAGTCAGCCCCAGCCCCGAAACGTGCTGGCTCAAGCCGAAGGTGACGGTGAGGAGGCCCATGAGCGCGCCGCACGCGACGCCGGTCAGGATGGCCGCCGAGACGCCGAGCCACAGCGAGCCGGTGAAATAGGCGGCGCTGAAGCCGGTCATGGCCGACAGCAGCATAATGCCTTCGATGCCCAGGTTGAGAACCCCGGAGCGCTCGGCAAAGAGCTCACCGATGGTGGCGAACAAGAGCGGCGTGGCGATGCGGATCATCGCGGCGAAGAAGCCGACTTGCAGGACCTGTCCGAGAATTTCATCCATCGCTGGTCAAGCTCACTCGCAGTCTGTAGCTGGTGAAAAGCAGGGCGATCAGCATGGTCATGAGGGCCGTTCCCTGGATCACGTCGGCCAGGAAGACCGGCACCCCGGTGGCGCGCGACATGGCCTCGGCGCCGGTGATGATGATCGAGAAGAAGATCGCCGAGGGGACCACGCCGAGCGGATTGAGCCGTGCCAGCATGGCGATGACGATGCCGGT
>CALJXB010000272.1 GCA_937974415.1 uncultured Kiloniellales bacterium | reverse complement strand
GGCATCCTGATCTTGGTGCTGATTTCTTTGCCGTTCTATTTCTTATCGCTCGACCTTCCCAAGTCGATCGTCAACCAGGGCATACAGGGCCAAGGATTTGACGGGCCGGGCTCGACCATAGCCCTCTTCAAGCTCGACCTGCCGTTCGGCGACCTCCTCACGGGCGAAACCATCCCACTGTTCGGTGGCTTCGAGCTTGAGCAGCAGGACCTGCTGTTGGCCCTCAGCTTCGCCTTCCTGGCGCTGGTCCTGGTGAATGGCGCGTTCAAGTTCGTCATCAACACCCGCAAGGGCCGGATGGGCGAACGCATGCTGCGCCGCCTGCGTTACGAGCTGGTCGACCGGGTCTTGCGTTTTCCCATTCCCCATTTGCGCAAGGTCAAACAGGCGGAAATGGCGACCATGGTCAAGGACGAGGTGGAGCCGCTGGGCGGCTTCATCGGCGACGCCTTCGTCACGCCGGTCTTCCTCGGCGGCCAAGCCATTACGGCCATGGTCTTTATTCTCGTGCAAAGCGTTTGGCTGGGGCTTATCGCGGCCGCAATCGTGCTGGTGCAGGCTTTCCTGATCCCCAAGCTCAGGAAGCGCATCCTGGTGCTCGGGCGCCAACGGCAGCTGACCGCGCGGCAGCTGGCCGGCCGGGTGGGCGAGGCGGTCGACGGCGCCGTTGAGATCCATGCCAACGACACCAGCAACTACGAACGGGCCGACTTCTCCGCTCGCCTGGGCCGGATCTTCTACATCCGCTACGAGATCTTTCAGCGCAAATTCTTCGTCAAGTTTCTCAACAACCTGCTGGCCCAATTCACGCCCTTCGTCTTCTATTCCCTGGGCGGCATCTTGGCGATACAGGGACAGTTGGACATCGGCGCCCTGGTGGCGGTGATCGCCGCCTATAAGGATCTGCCCAGCCCGATCAAAGAGCTGATCGACTGGGACCAGCAACGCAATGACATACAGATCAAATACGACCAGGTGATCGAGCAGTTCCAACCGCCGGACATGGTCGAGCCCTGGGTGCAGGATCCGGACACGCCGGAGCCCGAACCGCTCACCGGAGACTGGCAGGTCTCGGCGGTAACGCTGGCCGATGACACCGATGCCAGACTGGTCGAAGCGGCGAGTTTCACCGGGAACCTCACGGACCATATCGCGGTCGTCGGCAACAGCAGCAGCGGCAAGGAGCATTTGGCCATGCTGTTGGCAGGACTCGTGCAGCCCTCTTCGGGCGATATCAAGATCGGCGGGCGGAACGTCTCCGAGATGCCCTCGGCGGTCACCGGCCGGCGGATCGCCTACGTCGGGCCGGACGCCTATCTGTTTCCCCATTCGGTTTATGAGAACCTCGTCTACGGCCTCAAGCACAGGCCTTTGAGTGCGCCCGATGTCGACGGCGACGAGGCGGCGAGAAAAGCGCGCGAAGCAGCGGAAAGCCAACACGCCGGCAACACGACGCTCGATCTCGAGGCTGACTGGATCGATTATCGAGCCGCCGGCCTGGAGTCCTCCGGCGATCTGACCGGCAGGCTGATCGAGACCCTGAAACTGGTGGAAATGGAGGACGACGTCTATCGCTTCGGTCTGAGCGGGGCCATCGACCCGAGTGAGCGGCCGGAGGTGGCCGAAAACATCCTCAAGGCGCGCGAGGCCTTGAGCGCGCGCCTTGAGGCCGAAGGCGCGGTCGATCTCGTCGTCAGTTTCGACCCAGAGCGCTACAACCTGAATGCCACGGTCGCCGAGAATCTCTTGTTCGGCACACCGATCAAGGAACCTTACGAGACCGTCAACCTCGCCGAAAACAAGCTGCTGATCGATTTGCTCGAGGAGCAAGGACTATGCGATGTCCTGCTCGAGATGAGCTTGTCGATCGCCAGGACAATGGTCGAGATTTTCGCGGACCTGCCGCCCGGCCACCCCTTCTTCGAGCAGTTCAGCTTCATCGAGGCCGACGAACTGCCGGATTTCAGGGTGCTCGTCCAACGTTGCGAGAAGAGCGGCGTTTCATCGCTCGGCGAAGAAGACCGCCGACGCATGCTGGGCCTGCCGTTCCGCTATATCGAGGCGCGCCATCGCCTTGGCCTGATCGACGAGGCGTTGGAGGCGCGGATCGTCGGCGTGCGCGGGGCCATTGCCGAGCGGATCGACGAGCACGATCCGGGCGCAGTCGAGCCCTATATGCCGGAGGCCTACAACGCCGCCGCTTCTCTTCAGGACAACATCCTGTTCGGCCGCCTCGCCTTCGGACAGGCCAAGGCCGAGGAAACCGTCGTCCGCGTGGTGGGCGAAGTGCTGGAGGACCTGGGCCTGCGCGGCACTATCCTCGAAGTCGGGCTCGACTACGAAGTCGGCGTGGGCGGCAAGCGCTTGACCAAGGCCCAGCGCCAGAAGCTTGCCATCGCACGCGCGCTGCTAAAGCAGGCCGACGTGCTGGTCCTGAACGAGGCAGCTGGGGCCATGGACGGCGCAACGCAATCGGTGCTGTTCGACCGCATTCTCGAGGAACGCAACGGTCGCGGCATCGTTTGGGCGCTCCAACGTGCCGCATTTGCCGAGAAATTCGACCGGGTCCTGGTGATGCGAACCGGACGCATCGTCGAGCAAGGCAGCTTTAGCGAACTAGATCGCGCGGATTCGGCCTTGGGCGAGCTGATCCACGCGGGATAAGCTATTGAACAGGGAGATCTGAGCAATGAGCATCGATAAGGAAGTCGAGATTCTGCGACAGATTCCACTGTTCGCAAATATCGAGCCCGTGAAGTTGAAACTCATGGCTTTCGCCAGCGAGCGCATTATCTTTCAACCGGGCCAGTCGCTGTTCAGTCACGGCGACGAAGGCGACGCGGCCTATATCATTGTCGAGGGCGAAGCCGACATCCTTGTGGACACGCCCTCGGGACCGCTAACAGTCGCCAAGGTGGGCAAGAACGACATCGTTGGCGAGATCGCTATTCTCTGTGACGTGCCGCGCACCGCGACGGTCCAGGCAACCAGCGAGCTTACGACCCTCAGGATAACCAAGGATTTGTTCTTCCGCATGGTCACCGATTTCCCCGAGATGGGAGTGGAGGTCATGCGAGTCCTCGCCCACCGCCTGGAACAGACGACGGCGCAGCTGCGCGAGGCTCAGGCCGGCGCGAGTTGAGCGAAGCGCCCGCGCCCGTGAGCCGCCTCGACAGTTTCATCCGGCGCCTGGAAGCGCAGCGAGCCTGCATCGACGCCGCGGCCAAATGGGTTGCCGAGCTCGACGGGCCCGCCTTCGAGCTCGGCCTCGGCAACGGCCG
>CALJXB010000271.1 GCA_937974415.1 uncultured Kiloniellales bacterium | reverse complement strand
GCCCAGGCCCAGCACGCCCTCAGGGAGATGGCCGACCTGCTGAAGGAGGAGGGGGTCGAAGTGGTCTACGCCATCCATCCCGTGGCGGGGCGCATGCCGGGCCACATGAACGTACTCCTGGCCGAGGCCAACGTGCCCTACGACGAGGTCTTCGAGATGGACGAGGTCAACCGCGACTTCGCCGCCGCGGACGTGGCCTTCGTGATCGGCGCCAACGACGTGACGAACCCGTCGGCCAAGACCGACAAGACGTCGCCGATCTACGGCATGCCGGTGCTCAACGTGGACGAGGCCCAGAACGTCTTCTTCATCAAGCGCACCATGGGCTCGGGCTACGCCGGCATCGACAACCCGCTGTTCTACATGGACAAGACCCGCATGCTGCTGAGCGACGCCAAGAAGATGTGCGAGGACATCGTCAAGGCGCTGGGCAACTAGCGGCGCGGAGCCGGAACCGGAATTTAACGGCGGTCATCTCGCGAACGCCGGCGCGCCGGGGCCCGGCCCGCGGAGTGGGGAGGCGTCAGCGAGATGAAGGATGGTGCCGCGGCCGGAACGCGCGTGCCGATCCTCATCCCGGCGCTGCTGATCTCCGCGTCCTTCGTCAGCATTCTCTCGACCGACCTTTACACGCCCTCGCTGCCGCACCTGCAAGGGGTCTTCGATACCGACGCGGAGCAAGTCCAGCTCACCATGAGCTTGAACCTGCTCGGCTTCGCCTTGGCGCAGCTTCTATACGGGCCGCTCTCCGATCGGATCGGCCGCCGGCCCGTGCTGCTCGGCGGCATGCTGGGTTTCGCCGTGGCCAGCCTCGGCTGCGCCCTTGCCGGCTCGATCGAGGCCTTGATCCTGGCGCGGGTGCTCCAGGGCATGACCGCCTGCGCCGAAGCGGTGATCGGCTACGCGGTCATCCGCGAGATCTATGACGAGGCCGGCGCCGTGCGCGTCCTCGGCGCCTACGGCATGGGCATCGCCTTCGCACCCGCCATCGGCCCGATCATCGGCGGCTACATGCATGTCCTGTTCGGCTGGCGGTCCAATTTCTTCCTCTTGACCGGCCTCATTCTGGTGGTCGCCTTCCTCATCTGGCGCAACCTGCCCGAGACCTTGAAGCAGCCCGACCTCGGCGCGGTCAATCCTAGGCGCGTGCTGACCGGCTACCTGGCACTCCTGAGAGACAGCGCCTTCATGGCCTATGTGCTGGTTGCAGGGCTAGTGATCGCCGGGCTGTTCGCCATGGTGACCGCCTTTCCCTTCCTCTTCATCGAGCGCATGGGCGTGCGCACGGAGCACTATGGCTACTATCACGCCGCCATCGTGCTCGCCTATTTCCTCGGGTCGCTGCTGGTCAACCGGGTCGCCGGCCGCCTCAGCAGCGACGGTTTGTTGGCGATCGGGCTGGGGTTCTGCGTCGTCGGTGGATCGGCGCTGCTGCTGCTCGTCGCCGGGGCGCTCGAGACCCCGGTCCGGGTCACCGCGACCCAATGCCTGTTCGCCTTTGGGCTTGGCTTGGTGCTGGCGACGGCGCCGATACGGGCCTTCGACGTGAGCCGGCAGGGCCACGGCTATGCCGCGGCGCTTATCGGCGCGGTGGAGATGGGTCTCGGCGGCCTGGGCGCGTTTCTGGTCGGCGTGCTGCACGATGGCACGGCTTGGCCGATCGCCTTCGTCATCGCGGGGACGGCACTGCTCGCCATCGGGCATTACCTGGTGGCAAGGCCCTGGCGGGTGAGGGCGGTGGGGGAACATTGATCGCCGGGGCGTCAAGGACCCCGGTCAAGCAGCCGAAAGGGCCTGCGAACAGGCGCGGTTTTCGAGTTTAGAATGCGAGAGAATCGGATGGGTGCGCCGCTCTGGCGGTCGAGGGCGGCCGCAGGGGCCGGGCGGGAGCGGGCTCTAGTAGCCTTCGCGCTCCATGCGCTTGCGCAGGAGCTTGCGATAGCGCCGCTTGGCCTCGGCGCGCTCGCGCTTGCGGCGCTGCGAGGGCTTCTCGAAGTGGCGGCGGAGCTTCATTTCCCGGAAGATGCCCTCGCGCTGCATCTTCTTCTTCAGCGCGCGCAGGGCTTGATCGACATTGTTGTCGCGGACATGGACTTGCACGGTGGAGGCGTCCTCCTTTCGTCGTTTGCCAGCCTAAACGGAGTATTCCTGATCAGGGCACAAAACCCCTTTCGCCGGAGCGCTGCTCCAGCGACGGCGCGCCTATCTAACACAGCTCTTCGGGTTTGTGAAGGCGCGTGTTGCCGGAAATGCCGTCGCAATCGCTCAAGAGTTTGGCCCATTTCGCGCCGTTTTGCGCGCCCTTCAGCGCTCCGCCAGGCTTTACCGAAGAGGGGCGCCCCTTTATATCACTGGCATGGCCGTGCTCGACATCGCCCGCATGGGCAACCCGATCCTGCGCCGGCGGGCTGGCGACGTGCCCGACCCGAGGGCGCCGGAGATCCGCCGCCTGGTCTCGGACATGCTGGAAACCATGGAGTATGCCGGCGGCACCGGCCTCGCGGCGCCACAAGTGCACGTGCCGCTCAGGATCGTCGTCTTCTTCGTCGAGGCGGAACGGGCTGCCCGAGAATCAGCTGGGGAGGCTGACGATGGGGATCCCGGCGAGGCGGACGAGATGTCCGACGATATGGTCGATGACATTGTCGGGGGCGGCGTCCCGCTCACGGTCTTGATCAATCCGGAGATCGCGGTCCTCGATGCCACTGTGAGCTTGGGCGTGGAGTCCTGCCTGTCGGTGCCCGGCCTGGCCGGCGAAGTGCCGCGGGTAGCGGCGGTCCGCTACCGGGGCCATGCCCTGGACGGCTCGCTGGTCGAGCGCACGGCGCGAGGCTTTCATGCCCGGGTCGTGCAGCACGAAGTCGACCATCTGGACGGCATTCTCTATCCTCAACGCATGACGGACCTGTCGCGCCTGACCTTCACCTCGGAGCTCGAGCGGGTCCGGCGTCACGCTCCGGCGGAGGTATAACGACATGGCGGCGCGGGCCAGGGACATCGAAAAGATTAGAGAGAAGCTGCTGCTGGCGACCCTCGCTCACGTGCCCTTCGACGGCTGGAGCGCGGCGGCGATCCGGGCCGGGGCCGCAGACGCCGGACTCTCGCTGGCCGAGGCGCTGAACGCCTTTCCCGCCGGCCCGAACGAAGCGCTCGCCCTGTTCAGCGACTGGGCCGACCGGCAGATGCTGGCGCGCCTCGAGACGGCCGAGCTGGGCAACATGAAGGTGCGCGAGAAGGTGGCGGCCGGCGTGCGCCTGCGCCTCGAAGTCCTGCAGCCGCACAAGGAAGCTGTGCGCCGGGGGCTCGCCGTCCTGGCCCTGCCGGCCAACGCGGGCCAGGGACTGAAAAGCGTCCACCGCACGGTCGACGCCATCTGGACCATGGCCGGCGACCGGGCCACCGACTACAACTACTACACAAAGCGCCTGCTGCTCGCCGGCGTGCTGACCTCGACCACTCTTTACTGGCTCAACGACCGCTCCGAGGGCCACGCGGCCACCTGGGCCTTCCTTGAGCGGCGCATCGACGAGGTGCTGAAAGTGGGCGGCCGTTTGGGCAAGACCATGAAGGGCCTCCTGGACCTGCCGGACCGCGTCATGGCTGCCGGGGGCCCGCGCGGCTTCGCCCGAAGGTAACCCAGGCGGTCATCCTCCCGAGCTGGCTTGCAAATGGCCGATCTGCCGCCCGATCCCTTAATGTCGTCCAGATTTCAAGGCGTTACCGGGCCGCGGGGCGGTCGATATCGGGCTTGCAAGATAGGCGGGATTGGCGATGATGGGCCCCTCCTTTCGCGGATCGGACAGCGCCGGTGACGTTCTCGAAAAAGGTCGCGGAGGACTTGGTCCTCGCCTTCCCGACGCCGATCGTCCAGAAGACCGTGCCCGGCGCGGCGGCGGTCAACCGGCGCCTGAGCGAGATCGTTCTGGAGCGCGCCGGCCGCGACCCGAGCGAGAGCATAAGTAACCAGGGCGGCTGGCACTCCAAGGGCGATCTGCTCGATTGGCCCTATCCGGAGATCGATCAGCTGAAGCGCTGGATCGCCGAGGCGGTGAAGGCCATGACGGCCTACACCACGGGCAAGCCGGACGTGAGCGGCAATCTCGACATCATGGCCTGGGCCAACGTCAATCGCTTCGGCGACTACAACAAGCCCCACACCCACCCGGAGAGCATGTGGTCCGGGGTCTATTACGTGCGGGCCGGCACGGTTCCGGACGACCGGCCGAGCAGCGGCATGATCGAGTTCGTCGACCCGCGGGTTGCCGTCGAGATGATCGCGGTTCCCGGCGGGCCCTTCGACGGCCGCTACAAGGTCCGCCCACAGGACGGCATGCTCTTGGTGTTCCCGAGCTGGCTGCTCCACTTCGTCAACCCCTACCTCAGCGACGACGAGCGCATCTCGATCGCCTTCAACGCGCGGGTCACCAAGATCAACTGAGGGGGCCTAAGGGGCCTGCGCCGCTGGGCGGGCTCACGGCCGGTGATTGACCTGGAAGGTGCCGTGACAGGCCAGGGTGCGCACGTCCCAGGACCCGTCGCC
>CALJXB010000270.1 GCA_937974415.1 uncultured Kiloniellales bacterium | reverse complement strand
GGAAATCGCGGACGAGCTCGAACGATCACTGCGCAAACCTGTGGTCACCAGTAATCAAGCTTCGTTCTGGCAATGCCTTAGGTACGCCGGTTGCTCGGCGAAGGTTCCGGGATTTGGGCGACTTCTCATGATGTGAGTGCGGGCGCGTGATCGGGCCGTGTCCCGCATCACAAAGCTGCCGATTTCCAACATCGCCGAAGCCGTCAACCAACGGTGGCCGGGCCGATCGCCATAGGAGTTGGCATGGTACACAGGTTCCGAAACCGGATCCAGACGTCAAGTGCCTAACGGCCTAAATGGATCAGACGACTGCTTTGCGGTCTCATGGCCGACGTTCGCCTTAACGCTCGGGAACGGCAGCTTCGGGTCAACCTGGCCGCGCCCGGGTTGAGGCCGCCAATGGCAAGAGTCGGCCAGAAATGGTCATTGGCCGGAGTCTGGTGGAATGACCACTTGCGGAGCGGAAAGCCGCCATTCGCGCTGATTGTTGTGGTCCAGAACGGTCGCCACGTGAGCTACCTTGAGTTTGCAATCTGCAAGCGGATGAGATTGGCTAATGCAGATTTCCGCGCCTTAGGGTCGAGAGCGGAGATCAGCCGGCATAGGGCATTTCCGGGAGCCCGCGCACCCCAACGTCGAGGGCGAACAGCCCGCCGGACAGGGGCGCATCCTCAATTTCTTGATCGGTCATGCCGAGCCGGGCGGTCGTGACGAACAATCGATCCAGGCCGGTACCACCGAATGCCAAGCTGGTGACATTAGGCACCGGCATCTCCACCACCCGGTCGACCCCGCCACCGGGATCGTATCGCGTGATCCGCCAGCCGCCCCAGTGGGCGCTCCATATGAAACCCTCAGCGTCCACGGTGCAGCCGTCCGGGAAACCCTCGCTCTCATAGACCGTTGTAAAGATCCGTCGGTTACAAATGTCCCCGGCATCGATGTCATAGTCGAACGCGTAAATCGCACCCACCCCGGTGTCGGTGAAGTACATGGTCCGGTTGTCCGGACTCCAACTCATGCCATTGCCCGTCACGACGCCGGAAACCGTCCGGATCAGTTCGCCTGTTCCATTCAGGCAATAGAGTGCGCCGAGCGGCTCGGCCTCTTTCCTATCCGCGCTGGAAACCCAGAAGCGGCCGCTACGATCGCATTTGCCGTCATTGAATCGGGTCCCCGGCCGGTCTGCTTCAGGCGCAGCAAAAATTTCGATCTCGGCGAAAGCCTCATCCACATACGCCAGGCCGGCAGCCAATCCTGCGACGAAACCGCCACCATGACGCGGAACGAGGCAACCGATCTCATGCTCCAGATCGAAACCCTGGCGAGTCCCCGAAGCCGGGTCGATCCGCATAACCTTCCTGCCATCTATGTCGACCCAATAAAGACAAGCCTCATCGGCATGCCAGATCGGCGCTTCGCCCAGGATCGTCTCGGCAGGCCAAATGCACTCAATGCCCGTCACGGATATGGTTCCCTGGCTTTCATCAATCCGATCCGACTAGCGTCGATGGTCACGACGCAACAGCAATTGCGCAACGATCAACAACAACAGAGACGCCCCCATGACCATCGCGCCGATGGCGTTGACCTCCGGCGTAATGCCGCGCCGGATCGACGAGAAAACATAAATCGGCAGCGTGGTATTGGGCCCTGCAACGAAGAAGGAAATGATGAAGTCGTCAAAGCTGAACGTGAAGCTGAGCAGGAACCCAGCCAGGATCGCCGGCGCAAGCTGCGGTAGAGTCACCTGGCGGAAAGTGGCCCACGGCGACGCGTAGAGGTCGGTCGACGCTTCGATCAAGGCACGGTCCATGCCGGCGATGCGGGCACGGACAATGACGATCACCAGTGACATCGTGAACAGCGTGTGCGCCGCGATGACTGATATCATGCCTAGCTCCAACTTCGGCGCCTTATCACCGAGCCAGACATCCGCGATAATTGGATTCAGCACGTCGAACACGCTCACCAGCGCAACCAGCGTGGCAATGCCGATCACGATGCCCGGGATCATGATCGAAATGTAGATCATGCCGTCGAAGATGGCTTTCAGAGGACCCTTGATCCTCTGCAGCGCCAGCGCCGCCGACGTTCCCATGATGCTGGCGAGCGTCGCCGCACAGAACGCGATGGTCAGGCTGGTGAACAGTGCATCTATAACGAACGGATTGTCGAGCGCCTTGCCGTACCATTTGACCGAAAGGCCCTTGAGCTCGCTCGCGTGCCGGCCCGCGTTGAAGCTGAACAGGACGATGATCCCGATTGGAATGTACAGGAACAGATACACGGCTATGGAATAGAGTCGCATCCGCCGGGCCTCACATAATGGACACGTCTTCGCGGTGCGCGGATACACGCATCATCAGACGCATGTAAATGCTGACGATCACGAGCATGATGATGACGAGGGTCGTGGCGACAGCCGCGCCGAACGGCCAGTTTCTGGATTGCAGGAACAGGTCTACCAGCGCGTTGCCGATGAAGAAGACCTTGCCGCCGCCGAGGATCGCGGGGATCAGGAACTCTCCCATCAGCAGGATGAACACCAGCATGCACCCGGTCGCCATCCCGGGAATAGAGAGCGGCAGGGTAATTTGCAGAAAGGTCCGGAACGGGGATCCCCCTAGGTCGTTGGACGCTTCCAGCAGCCGCTTGTCGAGTTTTTCAAGCGACACGAATATCGGAAACACCATCAACGGCAGATAGATATAAACGATGCCGATGACGACGGCGGTCGGGGTGTTGATCAGGCGGACGCCCTCGATGCCGATGAACTCGAGCAGCGTCGGGATTCCCCTGCCGCCCAAAATGAAGATCCAAGCGTAGGTCCGAATCAGCAGGCTGGTCCAAAACGGCACGATCACTAGGACGAGTAGGGCCAGCTTCCAACGCGAGGGCGCCTTGACCGCCAGATAATACGCCAGGGGGTAAGCGACCAGCAGTGTCAGCACGGTCCCGAGCGGGGCGAGGGTCAGGGTGTTTTGAAACGCCTTCAGACGCGCCGGGAGATTGGCATACTGCTCGAACGTGAAAGAAGCGGTGTAGCCCCCGGCAGGAGCACGCTCGCCAAAACTGAAAATGGCGACGACAACCAGCGGCATGACCAGCATGATCAGGAACCAGATCGAGGACGGCGCCAACAGCCCCGCCGTCAACCATCGTCCTTTGCTAGCCTCAGTCGCCATTGCCGCCGCCATTCGCAGGTTTGGGGCGAGGCCTTACGCGGACTTGAAGCGCGCGAGAAGCTCGGCACGGTCCGGGTTGGTCAGCGTTGAGGCAGCACCGAATTCCAGCCCGCTCATCAGCTCCTTCGCCGGGAACAGGATCGGATTTTCAGAAACGTCGGACGGCAGCAACGCATCGACGCGCGCGTCACCGATTGCATAGCCGTGAACATTGAACTCACCGACCTGAACTTGCGGATCGAGCATGAAGTCGATGAACGCATAGGCGGCGTTCAGATGCGGCGCCTCCTTCGGAATAGCGTAGAAGTCCGACCAGATTTCACCGCCGTCCGTGCCGAGTGTATACGCGATCTCCGGCATATCCTTGTTCAACTGCAATGCATCACCGTTCCAGGCGATGGTCATCCAGGCATCGCCGCTGCGCATGCTCGGCTGAATGTCAGAGGAAATCGCGAACAGATGCGGCTTGGCATCGATAAGGGTCTTCTCGGCCTGCGCCAGTTCAGCTGGATCGTTCGAGTTGAACGAGAAGCCGTGAGCGCATAGCGCGGCGCCGATGGTCGTCAACTGGTAGTCATGAACGATCGTATGGCCGGAGCCTTCTCCCATGGTGATGTCAAAGAAGTCCTTCCACGAGGTCGGCGCTTTGGACAGCTTGTCGGTGTTGTACGATATGCCCGTGTGACCCCAGTTCTTCAGCACGCCGTAAATCTTGCCGTTGACGGTTGCCGGGCCCGCGAAGATCGCTTCTTGGCTGTTCGGGTCATGATTGGGCAGACGCGAGAGATCCAGCGGCTGGATCAGGTCCTCGCCCACATAGGTCTCGAAGGTGTAGTTGGTCGGCACGAACACGTCCCAACCGGTCGCGCCGGCCTGAAGTTTGGCCAGCATTTCCTCGTTCGAACCGAAGGTGTTGATCTGAATTGCAACGCCGGTGTCTTTGGTGAACTTTTCGATGTTCGCCGGGTCGAAGTAGTTGGGCCAGGTCGAAAACACCAGGCGATCGCCGAGATCGCCTGCGGCATGGGCCTTCCTGGACGAAAGGGCTCCGGGCACTGCGCCGCCGAGCACGGCCATGGCCGTGCCGAGACCGGTGACCCCGAGGAAGTGACGGCGGCTAACAGAACCGTTCTGGTAGCGCCGGAACTCCTCCATGAACTTCTTCGCCGTAATCGGCAGATCGTCTTTGTAGCTCTTGCTCATCTCTCAGGTTCCTCCTTGTTGAGCTGATCCGTTATTGTGGTAGTCGAGCCGTCTCCCGCGGATCGGTCGGGTGGCTCTACGTATCCTCCAAGGCGAGGGCAGTTTCGTTCTTCCAGCCGATCGCGACGTCCTCATCGCGTTCGAAGCTGCCGCGAACGCTCTCGATGTATTTCGGCGACAAAACGAGGATCTCTCCGTATTTCTCGGTGGAGACCAGGTACTCGGTGTGCTCGCCGAGAAAGATTCGATTCTGGATGCGGCCTGGAATGACCACGTCGGTGCCGAGCGCCTCGGCATTCGAGCCCGGGGGGCCGATGGAAATCAGTTCCGGGCGAACCGCGATGCTGGCGCTGTCGCCGACCGTGTAAGTGTCCTGCTCTGTCGACGGGTTGCAGGAAAACAGCATGCCACCGTCACTTTCGATATCGATCGAGCGCCCGTTCACGGTGGCAATCTTGCCGGGAATGAAGTTTGACTTGCCGACGAAATCGGCGACATAGCGGTTGAGCGGTCGGTCGTAGAGCTCGCGTGGCGTACCCGATTGCACGATGCGGCCGTCGCGCATGATGCAGATGCGATCGCTCATCGATAACGCTTCCTCCTGATCGTGCGTGACCAGAACGAAGGTTATCCCGACATCGCGCTGCAGGGTCTGGAGCTCGATCTGCATTTCGCGTCGGAGCTTGCGGTCCAGGGCTGCGAGCGGCTCGTCGAGCAGCAACACGGTCGGTCGGCAGATCAGGGCGCGGGCAAGGGCGACCCGCTGCTGTTGACCGCCCGAGAGCTCCCAAATGCGCCGTTTGCCGTATTCAGCGAGTTGGACCAATTCCAGTGTTTCGTCGACCCGTTTCTGTATTTCAGATTTCGGTGGCCGGGGGGAAAGCTGACGCAGGCCGTATCCAACGTTGTCGGCGACATTCATGTGAGGGAATAGGGCATAGTGCTGAAACACCATGTTGACCGGCCGCTTGTGCGGCGGCGTACCGACCATGGAAGCGCCGCCGATCAACACGTCGCCTTCCGTCGGCTGCTCGAACCCCGCGATCAGGCGGAGCGACGTGGTTTTGCCGCAACCGGAAGGGCCCAGAAAACTGAAGAACTCGCCCTTGTCGATGGCCAATGACAGGCTGTCGACCGCGACAACGTCGCCATACCTCTTGGTGGCGTTCTCGAAGCGAATATCCGGCGTGTCGGTTTGAGCGGGACTAGTCATGGTCGCGTTGAAAATCTCCCGAGGGGGCCGCGACCGCCATCAGTCATCGGGGCGGGGACGATCCTTCCGGCTCATGGATTTTGTGAGAACGGATCACCAGTGTATATATCCCCCACGGTATATAGATTTGAAAGCCCGTTTTGGGAGATATATTACCCAAGCTATGCTCGATCACACCGAAACGCTGCTAAAAATCGATTCGCGCCAATGGCACGACCAGGTGGCCTCTGTGGTTGGCGCTGAGGGCGAACAAAGCTATGCAGCCGCATTGGTCCGGGCACTGCGTCATGTCGTTCCGTTCGATTACTCGGTATGGTTTGTGTTCCGAGGTCAAGACCGCCCGGTGTGCGTTCACGACACATTCACAGGCAAGCAACGGGTTATTTTCGTAGAGGACTATCAGGAGGGTCCTTATCTCCTGGATCCCTTCTGCATCGTCTGCGCCGATCGGATCGAACCCGGCCTCTATCGCTTGCGCGAGATCGCACCCGACCGCTTCTATAGTTCCGAGTACTTTCGGTCCT
The DNA here is from genome assembly GCA_937974415.1 of uncultured Kiloniellales bacterium. Lineage (GTDB taxonomy): Bacteria > Pseudomonadota > Alphaproteobacteria > Kiloniellales > JAKSDN01 > CALJXB01. The sequence goes on along the minus strand of CALJXB010000270.1, from coordinate 1,166 downwards.
ACTATCGCCGGACCGGCCTTGCCGAGGAGATCGCCTTTCTGATTCGGCTGAGCCCTGAGGTGATGCTGTGCATCTCGCTGATGCGAGCCGGCGGCAGTCCGACGTTCAGCGGCCGGGACATGAGCAAGCTGAGACGTGTCGAGCCCATTGTTCACGCGACGGCCCGGCGCCAGTGGGGCCGTCAGCCGGTGTTTCGCGACCACTTCGCGGATCCGGTGGTTCAAGACCCCACGACGGACAACCAGGTATCAAGCGCATTTGAGAATTTCGGTAGCGGCAAGCTGACCGCGCGAGAGCGCGAGATCGTCCGTATGGTGCTTCGCGGTCACTCCTCGGAATCCATTGGCCGGCATTGCGGCATTACGACGGGAACCGTGAAGATTCACAGAAAGAACATCTACGCCAAACTCGGGATATCGTCGCAGTCCGAGCTGTTCTCTCTGTTCATTTCCCAGCTCTAGGCCTTGCATGTGCGACGAAGGCGCTGCCAGGCCCACGAACGATCTCGCCTGCTGGCACAGGGCAGCAGGCCGCGCAACCGAAGGAGGCCGGCGGCATGAGACTGGTGATCCGGAGATGGCCAGGCGAACGGCCGGGCATGTGGAAGCCGAAACGCCGCGATGGTTCGAAATCCTTGATCGCGAGTGATGGGCTGGTCAAGCTGCGCCCGTGCCTGAGGATCCGGAACGGCCGTGCGTCGGCTCGGTATGTCTTGCTCATGAGACAGGCGTGAGTGCTCTAGTTCTTCCAATGGCCGGCGGCAGCGATACCGAATTGCCATGACTCGCAACCCTCGATTTGACGTCCTGTTCGAGCCGGTTCGCATCGGTCCCGTCACCGCGAAGAATCGCTTCTTTCAGGTCCCACACTGCAACGGCATGGGATTCAACTGGCCGCAATCGCACGCCAAGATGCGAGAGATGAAGGCCGAGGGCGGCTGGGCCATGGTCTGCACCGAAGAATGCATGATCCATCCCTCCTCCGACTATTCGCCGGAACCTCAGGCCCGCTTGTGGGACGACCAAGACGTCGAATACCTGGCGCTGATGGTCGAGGCGGTTCACGCCCACGACGCCTTGGCTGGCGTCCAGCTGGCCCACAATGGTGCTGGCGCACAGAATCTCTGGACGCGGTTCAAGCCGCTGGGCCCTTCGCATCAGGCGGGC
>CALJXB010000269.1 GCA_937974415.1 uncultured Kiloniellales bacterium | reverse complement strand
ACACCATCCAGAACAGGAACATTCTCGATATCAAACGGGTACACGCCCTCGAGACAGGCGACATTGAACCCATACTGCTCCGGGTTCGAGCGGCGCTGATGATGGGTGTAAATTCCGCACGTCTTACAGAAGTAATGCTTCGCCGTCCGTGTGTTGAATTGGTAGACGGCCAATGCCTCCTGACCTTGAATCACCTCCAAGTTGGACAGGCTTACCGACGCGACGATTGTACCTCTGCGACGGCACATCGAACAGTCGCAACGCCGTAGATCCTCAAGACCGTTTGGCAGCGTCAGGCGAAGACGCACTTCTCCACAATGGCAGGTAGCTTCATGAACAGGATTGACGTGGATAGCCATGGATGCCTACCGTTTGTCGTCGAAACTTAGTTTCGGACCATACAAACTATTTCCACATGTGACCCAAATGAGACATGCCGTCTCAAATCGCTTTGCGGTTACACCACCGCCAGAACCGACCTCGAAGCCTTACGCTTCTCGCTCGAACACGTAGGTGACAAAGTTGCAGGAGGCGAAGAAACTCTGATGTTCCAAGGCGCGGTCGAGTGCGGCAATCCATCCTGCGGTCTCTGCATCGCTGACGACACCAGCCGCAACGGCGATAGGCGCGTAGTTCCGAATTATGCCTGGGAAGTACTCTCCCGTGCCAGCTTCGAGAACCACTGCACCAATCGCTTCAGAGGACCTCACCCCCATTTGGCTTAGGCGCCGGGGCATTTCACGCATCACAAAAGGATTGGCGATGATCGCATCGAAGTATTTCGCTGGCAGGACTTTATCGTATTCGGGTGCGCCGGTATCGAATGTCATTGAGGCATAGTCGCCGTCATGGATCACGACCCGTCCACCGGGACGCACGAGGCGAAGCGCCTCGCTCAAGAAAGCATCAGGGTCGGCGACGTGGCTGATAACGGTGTGACCGAGGACCATGTCGAAATCGCCCTCGTGCGCCGTGCTGCCTTGACCGTCTGCTTGTAGGAACTTTATGCCCTTGATTCCGGCTGCGTCGGTCAGTCGCTCAGCAGTGTTGATCAGACTCTCGGAGAGATCGGAGCCGGATACCTCGCCCTCGAATCCCGGCCAAGTCGCAATGGCTCTACAAACCGCACCAGTGCCGCAGCCGAGCTCAAGTAGATGTCCCACCGACGGCAAGTCAATCGCCTCAAAGTATGCATCGCGGACGGCGACAAACTTTGGCATGGCCGCACGGCTCTCCAGCCGCTCCGCAATCATGGTTTGTTTGTCGGCGTCGATTTCGTCGATAGATTGGAACACGTCCGGCATTGCTGCGGCCTTTCCTGTCAACGAGTAGTGCCAGGCTAACACATCCTTGCGAATGTAAGCAGCGCGGCTCAAGGGCAAATGTTGGCTATAAGCAGAAGAAATCGACCGGTCTCAAGGTAGTCCGCTTTACCCCGTTAACGGACAACGGATCTTGCATAGCCAATAGGTTGTTGCCACCAGCACAAAATCAAAACCCCGCCGGTGTGTGCGGGGTTGGCAGGAAGGAAGACTTTGAGGTGATCGATGAGGATGTCGGGTTTTGGAAGAATAAGTTGCGATTGACACCGTCATGGAACCGGTGAGTTCGCATCAAGGTCAATTTCACTTGCATTCCTCAGGTTTGGCACCCTCCGTAACATCACCTCAAAGTCTATTAGAACATTATCCCTTCAAGGCGCCTCCGCATTGATTTACATCAAGCGAATTACGGTTGTTCTCGTCGACCTCCTTGGCTAACTCCGCCAGCCAGTCGGCGTGGCTCTTACCTTCGGCCGCGTTCCACTGCACGACCGCCTGCAGCTTCGGTCTGCAGAATGGTGCCGCCAACCCTGCCCGCTGCAGTGTACGCGCAACCACCGAATGTCCGCCTCTGGCTAGTCTACGCCGTTCGAGGCAGCCCTGCAGCACGACCGCTATCGCTGCAAAATCGGACATCGGAAAAGGCTTGCGGCAGGTGCCGCGGGGCGCCTTAGTCGAGGTCGACGACGGCGCAGTACTGGTCCAGGGAGCGGAGTTTTTCGCAGGTTGCCTGTGCCATCTCTGATCCGGCGAAGGCGGCGGCGTGTAGCCGGAAAAAGATGCCCTTGTCGCCCAGGTCGACCTGGCGCACCGCCAGGTCCTTGCCGGCGAGGATTTCCGGGTAGGACTCCTGCAGTGTGGCCCAAGACCCCGCGACCGCCTCCTGGTCCGTCAGGGAGACCAGGTGAAGGCCATAGCCGCCCGCCGCCGGCGTCGCTTGCACGGCCGAAGCTGGCTCTGAGGCCGCCGCATAGGACGGATCCGCGGCCAGGGTGACCGGCAGGGGCGCGTCCGGCGCGAAGGGCACGTCGACCACCGCCTCGAAATCCGACCCCTCGCCCGCCGCGGCTGGCATCTCACCGGCTGACTCCGAAGACATGGTCGCCGCCTCGGGGTCCGCCTTGCCGATCACCTCGGTCACCAAGGCGGCCAGGCCGTCGCGAACGCTGCGTTGCTCATAAGCCCAGGTTTCGCCACGCGAGTCCGCCAGGACCCGGTCCCAGCGGGAGATCGCAGTCCGGGCGCGGCGAAACCATCTGGTGGCGAGATAGGCGGTCGTGAGGCGTTCGAAGATGACGCCGCGTTCTCGGGCGCTGGCCTGACCCTGTTCCGCCCTGGCGAGCGCCCGTTCCAGGTGCTCGGCGGAGGCCGCGTAGTCGGCATTGGCGAAGGCGAGAAAGCCGGCGTCCCGGTGCTCCTGCCAAGTGGCAGCCTGGGCAGTCCCCAGGCCGACCCACAGCGAGACGAGGCAGATCAGCAGCGCGAGCGGTCTGGTACCGTGTGACATGGCAGCGAGCAGATTCGACATGGCCGGATTCTGTCAATCCTGCGGCCCGGGCGCCTCCCCAAGTCGCGAATAGGGGGTCTACGGGGATTAGATGGCCCTGTCTCAGGCCTCACGCGAAGCCTAGCACAGACCGGAGGCGCCTGCCATTCCGCGGCCCTATTCGGCAGCCTGAGCGCCGCCGCGCTCGATCGTCACCTCGTGGCCCGGCTCCTCCGGCTCGTCGTCGACCATCTCGGCCGGAAAGCCCGGCGCCAGGATCTCGACGCCGCAGGCCTCCTCCAGGCGCCGGACGATGTTGGGCGACCACTCGCGCGCGCCGTAGCGCCGGGCGCCGTCCTTGAAGATCTCGATGAGCAACGGCGAGAGCTCCAAGTCTACGCCGGCCCGCTCGGCCACCGCCTGGAACAGGCTCACGTCCTTCACCACCAGGTCCATGGTGA
>CALJXB010000268.1 GCA_937974415.1 uncultured Kiloniellales bacterium | reverse complement strand
GGGCTATATCGGGAGCCACGCGGTCTTGGCGTTCCGGGCGTCTGGCTATCGGGTGACGGTTGTCGACGACCTCTCGACCGGCCGGCGAGAGGCGGTGCCGGAGGGGGTGCCGTTCTTCGAGGGCGATGCGGGCGATCAGGCTTTTATGCAAGGACTGATCGAGAGCCAGCAGGTCTCCAGCGTGGCCCACTTCGCCGGCCAGCTCGTCGTGGCGGAGTCGGTCGAGCGGCCGCTCCCCTATTACCGCAGCAACACGGTGGTGAGCCGCAACCTGCTGGACGCCTGCGTGACGGCGGGGGTGCGGCACTTCGTATTCTCCTCCACCTGCGCGGTATACGGCCTGGCCGATCGATTGCCCCTGACGGAGGACTCGCCGACTTCTCCGGTCAGCCCCTACGGCCGCTCCAAGCTCATGACCGAATGGATCCTGGCGGATGCGGCCCAGGCCCGCGACTTGAGCTTCGTCACGCTACGGTATTTCAACGTGGCCGGTGCCGACCCGCGGGGCCGGGCGGGTCAATCGACCCGCAAGGCCACCCAGCTCGTCAAGGTGGCCTGCGAGGCGGCGGTGGGCCTGCGCGACGGCGTGACGGTCTTCGGCGAGGACTACGACACGCCCGACGGCACCTGCGTTCGCGATTACATCCATGTCAGCGATCTGGCAGACGCCCATGTCGCGGCCCTGCGCCACCTCGAGGCCGGCGGCGAGAGCGGCGTGTTCAATTGCGGTTATGGCCATGGCTTCTCTGTTCGCCAGGTGCTCGAGGCGGTGCAGCGGATTTCCGGTCGTACCTTAACCGTGCGGAGCGGACCGCGCCGTGCCGGCGACCCGCCGAACCTTTACGCCGACATTTCTCGCATTCGCGACGTCCTGGATTGGCGCCCCGCCCACGACGACTTAAGCGAGATCGTCGCCAGCGCCCTCAGTTGGGAAAAACGCCTGCAAGACCAGGCCGCTTCCTAGGCCGTCTTGTTCGCCCTCAGAAATGAACCGGGCGGTTGCCTGAGCACGTCCGCATGGATCGGTCGCACGGGTCGGTCGCACGGGGGCTTACAGGGGTTCGTCTTCGGGCAGGTCCTTGGGCGCGACGCGGCGGTACTCGCCGCGGAAGAACAGCAGGGGCTCGCCTTGGGGGGCTGCGATGATGCGCAGCACCTCGCCCACCAGAATTACGTGATCGCCGCCCTGATAGGTATGGCGGATTTTGCACTCGAAACTGGCAAGCGCGTCCTTCAGGATCGGGCAGCCGCTCGACCAGGTGATGTAGTCCACGCCTTCCCACTTCTCTCCCAGGGCCTTGGCGAACTGGTTGGAGATGTGGTGCTGCTCCTGGTGCAGCACGTTGACCGCGAAATGGTGGCTCTGGAGGAAGGCCGGCAGGCTGTAGGCGCGGCGGTTCAGGCTGAACAACACCATCGGCGGGTCGAGCGAGACCGAGCTGAAGGAATTGGCGGTGATGCCGATGATCTCCTTCCTCGGGCCGACCGCCGTCACCACGGTCACGCCGGTTGGAAAGCAACCGAGGGCGCTGCGGAAAAGCCTGGTGTCGAACGACATATCGAAGGTCCCGAAGGTCCCACACGGATCCACCGCCACTCTAGGATTTGCCGGCCCGGAATGCGAGGATGAAGCGCGGACCCGGCCCCGGCGCGCTTGAACCCGATCGGGACCTCCCGTAGTTTGCCCTGCGGCTGAGTGACGACCCGTCGAAGCGAACACGGTGGCGCGCGGAATGACAGAAGATGCGGATATCCGATCGACCCGCGAGAGCGGATTCCATCCGCGGACCTCGCAGCTGACCCGCGACTTCCGGAACTTCCGCGGCTTTTCTCTGCCCGGCACCTACGCGCCCGGCGGTGCCGTCGCGGACTATTGGGCCTGCCGCGAAAGGCTCGCCGTCGCGGATCTCTCGGCGCTCCGGAAGTTCGAGGTGCTGGGCCCCGACGCCGAAGCCCTGATGACCGCCACCCTGACCAGCGACGTGCGGCGCCTGGCGGTGGGCCAAGTGACCTATTCGACCATGTGCGACGAGGCCGGCGGCATGATCGGCGACGGCACCCTGTTTCGCCTCGGGCCGGACAACTTTCGCTGGGTCGGGAGCGCCGACCGCGACGGCGACTGGCTACGCCGGCACACCGAGGCCCTGGGCCTCAAGGTCTGGATCAGGCCGTCGACGGATCGCCTGCACAATCTGGCGGTCCAGGGCCCCAAGAGCCGGGAGGCCCTGAAGGACGTGATCTGGACGCCACCGGCCCAGCCGAGCCTCACGGAGCTCGCCTGGCACCGTTTCACCGTCGGGCGTGTGCATGGGTTCGACGGCCGGTCTGTGGTGGTCTCGCGCAGCGGCACCACGGGCGAGCTGGGCTACGAGGTCTGGTGCCATCCCAAGGACGCGGTCCAGGTGTGGGACGCCATATGGGACGCCGGCGCGCCCCATGGCCTGGCGCCGCTGGGCCTGGACGCGCTCGACATGCTGCGGATCGAGGCCGGGTGCATCGCCGCCGGTGCCGAGTTTTCGCAGGAGATCGATCCTTTCGAGGCGGGCATCGGCTTCACGGTGGCGCTCGAGACCAAGACCGACGACTTTGTCGGGCGGGACGCTTTGCTCCGCCGCAAGGAGAATCAGGAGCGGGTGCTGGCCGGCCTCGTCGTGGAGGGCGACGAGGCTCCAGCCGTGGGCGCCCCGGTCATGAGCGGGTCTGTGCACGTGGGCGCGGTCACCAGCGCCGCCCGTTCGCCGGTCCTGAAAAAGACCATCGCACTTTGCCGATTGGACGCGGCCCAGGGCGCGCCCGGCACGGAAGTTGCGGTTCGTAGCGCCGACGGTGCCAGCGGCGTCCCGGCTCGGGTCGCGGCCCTGCCCTTCTTCGACCCGGACAGGAAGCGCCTGCGCGCCTGAAGCGTGGCCCAAACGAAAGGGGCCGGTCTCGAGACCGGCCCCGCTCAATTGAAGAAGACGCCCGGTTACTCGGCGAGCAGTTCCTCGGCCAGTTTCTTCTTGGCCTCGGTGTCGAGCTTCTTGATCTCGTTGTGCAGCACCCGCTCGTTCACCGACTGGTTCCAGTAGTCGAGGGAGTCGAAGCCGAGCAGCGCCGACTTGCCGACGAACTGGCGCAGCACCTCGTTGGTCGGGCCCATGACCCAGCCGGCCTTACCGTCGCGCAGGTAGCGCTCGATGCCGAGCGCCGGCTTGTAGCCGGTGCCGCCGCAAGCGTGCAGCATCTTGTCCGACACGTGGGCCACGTTCTTGGCGGCCGCAAACTTGACCTGCCACATCCAGTGCAGCATATCGGCGCGCGGCAGGACCGAGGTGTCGGCGTGGATCGACCAGTCGCAGTTGTCGGTCACCTTGTCCATGCCCTGGGCCATCTGGAAGACCAGAGCGCGCGCAGTGTTGGTATCGATGATCGCTTCGCCCACGTAGTCCTGGATGGTCGGGTAGTCGCACACCCGCATGCCGACATCGACGTGCTTCTTCTGGGTGGTGTGGCGCTTGGCGATGTCGATCAGGCCCATGGAGATGCCGTTCCAGCATGACGATGAGCACAGCAGGAAGAAGGGATCGACCGCCTCGTCGTTGGACGAGGCGCCGTCGCCGACCGGTCCGACCAGACGTTCTTCGGGGATGGTGACGTCATCCACCTTGATCGGGCCCGACTGGTTGCCGCGCAGGCCGAGGCCGTCCCAGTTGGCGGGATCTGAGAGAATCTCGTCGCCCAGGATGAGGAAGCAGGAGAGGTTGGAGTAGTCGCCGGCGAAATCCGGGCTGGTGGTCTGCACGATGTACCAGTCGGCAAACCCGCCGGACGTGGTCCAGGAAGCCTTCTTCATGACCTTCCAACCGTCCTCGGCCCGCTCGGCGCGCGAGGAGATCGGATACCAGAAGTGCGAGCCGGTCTCGGGATCGGAGTAGGACAGCGTGCCGACCAGGCAGTCGCTGTCGATGCGGCGCATGATGTCCTGGATGACATCGCTTTCGTGATAGCGCAGCATGGCGGCGGCGACCGCGCCGATGTGCATGGTGTAGCACATGGCGGTCGAGGGACAGCCGTAGCGCGCGATGGTCTCGACCACCATGGCTGCGGCCACGTGGTTCTCGCCGAGGCCGCCCAATTCCTTCGGCACCAGGAGGCCGAGCAGGCCTTGCTCCGCCAGGGCCTCGAAGTTCTTGCGCGGGAACAGGAGCTGCTTGTCGCTCTCGATGGCGTTCTCGCGCAGTGTCGAGTGGCACAGAGCGATCAGCTTTTCCTGGATTTCCTGCTGCGCCGGGGTCAGCAGCCATTGCGGATCGAATTCGTACCCCAGGCCCCAGAAGTCCTCAGAGCCCCACTTCTTGACGTCTCCCATGATGCTCTCCCCTTCGTTAGCGCGAATGGCGTTTGGTTATCGCCACAGCTTGTTCTTCGACTATCACAGGTCGATTGCGCGTTGAAACCGCTTTGCAAGAATGGTCTAGACCTTCGAACGAATTTCGTCCAGGGCTGCGGCATTGTGCGCGGACGGTCTGTTGGCCCCGGCAACTGTTTCCGGTGCCCGGGTGCGGGCACGATTTACCAGGGCCTCACAATGCCGTATCGTTGCGCCAAAATTGGCGGCTCCGACCGGGCGACAGGCCTGTCGCCCGGCTGAAAGAGCGAACGAGGGAGGTGGTTATGTCGAAGAGCAAGTCTCGGAGTATCTCGAAGGTCTTAGACGGCGTGAGCCGGCGTGGATTTTTGCGCGGCACGGCGGCGGGTGTTGCGGGCGCGGCTGGGGTTGCGGCTGCGGGCGTGTCGGGGAGCGGGCGTGCGTTGGCGGCGGACAAGACGGTGAAGATCGGCTTTTTGGCGCCTTTGACGGGGGAGGTTGCGGCCTGGGGGCTGCCGGGTCTTTACGGCTGCGAGATCTGGGCCGAGTGGGTGAACGGCTCGGGCGGCATCCAGGTCGGCGGCGAGAGCTACCAGGTGGAGTTCGTGTCCTACGACAACGAGTACGCGCCGGACAAGGCGCGCACCGGGGCGCAGAAGCTGATCCACGAGGACGAGGTGAAGTTCATCATGATGCTGGGCGGCGACACTATGCCGCCGGTCGTGGAGATCTCGAATAGGACGGGGATGCTGGTCTCGACCTTGCTGCCGAGCGACCTGACGCCGGACACGCCCAATCTGATCGCGCCCTGCGAGGTGCACCCGATCTACAACGTGACCGGGGTGGAGTGGCTGGCGGAGGCCAAGCCGGACTTGAAGACGGCGGTGATCTGCGCCCAGGACGACGCGCTGGGGCGGCCGTCGGTGGCGACCTATCTGGCGGCCTTCGAGGCGGCCGGGATCGAGCTTGTGGACGAGCCGCTGTTCTTCGACATTTCGACCACCGACTTCGCGCCGGTGATGACGTCGCTGATGGCCAAGAACCCGGACATCATCTGCCTGGATACCTGCTACGCGGACTTCGTGCACCCGCTGACCGAGCAGGCCTTCCAGCAGGGCTTCAAGGGCCAGATGATCTCCTGCACGGCGGACTTCTACGACCAGATGATCGCCAAGACCTCGGCGGAGTTCCTCGAGGGCTTCGTGTTCCAGTTCCCGGACTTCGACGATCCCGCGCTGAACGAGAGCTTCGTGAACTTCCAGAAGCCCAACGCGTTCTTCTCGGAATATGCCAAGCGCTGGCCCGGCGAGTGGGGGGCGGTGAGCTGGGAGTACGCCTCGATCATGGACCTGTGGCGCGCCGGCGCCGAGGCCGCCGGCTCGGTCGAGCCCCAGGAGGTGCTGACCGCCATGAAGGCCGGCGGCACCGGCTTGCACGCCTTCGGCGAGGCCAAGTGGTGGGGCCAGGAGCTGTTCGGCATCGACAACGCCCTGGTCGGCAACTGGCCGGTGGTGGTGATCGAGAACGGCAAGGCCGTCATCAAGGAGTACCGCTCGATCCCCGACTGGTGGTCCAAGCACAAGGACATCATGATCAAGCACTTCGAGGCCATGGGCGAGATGTTCTACCAACGCACCTAGATCTGCGTTGCCGAACCGTGAGACGACGCGCCATTACTTGGCGCCTGTTCTGGCCGGAGCTGGCCGCTAGCTAGGGGCCAGTTCCGGCCGTCGCGTGTGGTGGGGAGCGGCCATTGATCGACCTGCTGTTGCAGACCTGCATCAACGCGATCTACGCCGCCAGCTTCATGGCCCTGATCGCGGTCGGTCTGGTGCTGATTTTCGGCGTCATGGGGATCATCAACTTCGCCCACGGCGAGCTCTACATGCTGGGCGCCTATGTGGTGGTCTTCCTCTACGCCGACAACCGCCTACCGTTCTTCCTGGCCGTCGCCCTCGGCCTGATCTTCGTCGGGCTGGTCGGCATCGCCATGGAACGGACCCTGTTCCGGCCCATGCGCGATAATCCCCTGGGCGGACTCATCGTCTCGATCGGCTTCCTTTTGATCCTGCAGTCGGCCGTGGTCATGGGATTCGGCGTGCGAATGGAGCATATCCCGCCGCCGACCCAGGTCATCTTTCATCCATTCGGCCTCGAGGGCGTCGTGCTTCCGCTGCAGCGGCTATATGTCATCGCCGCGGCGGTGCTGCTGCTCGGCGCGCTCGGCATTTTCCTGCGCAAGAGCCGCTTGGGCTGGGCGCTCAGGGCCACCGCCCAGGACCCTGAGGCGGCGGCCTTGCAGGGCATATCGATCAACCAGACGGCCCGCATCGCCATGTGCATCGGCGCGGGCCTTGCCGGGGTCGCAGGCGCCCTCACCGCGCCGCTGGTGCGCACCTACCCCTACATGGGGCATTCGGTCATCGTCACCGCATTCATCATCATCATCGTCGGCGGTATCGGCAGCCTGGAGGGCGCGGTGATCGCGGCCGTGGTCTACGCCTTCGTCCACACCTTCGTCACCACCTTCGCCGACGGCGTGATCGCCGACATCGTCGGGCTTCTGCTGATGCTGGCGGTGCTGGTGGTGCGCCCGACCGGCTTGAGGGGGACCCGGGACCGTGCCTAAGGGAGGCGAGGCGAAGCCCACGGCCGCGCTCTGGAAGCCGGCGCTGCTTCTAATCGCGGTCTACGCCGGGCTCATCGTCCTGCCGCATCTTCTGAGCTTCTCGCAGAAGGAGATCGCGGTCTTCCTGCTGATCAACGTGCTGCTGGTGGTCAGCTACCGGGTCCTCACGCTGACCGGCGAATGGTCGCTCGGCCACGCCGTGATCATGGGCGTCGGCGCCTATGCCAGCGCCCTTTATGCCAAGGCGCTCGGCGTACCGGTACCGCTCGCCATGCTCCTCGGCGCGGCCACCGCCGGGCTGGTCGCCTACGTGCTCAGCTTCCCGCTGTTCCGCATGAAGGGCTTTTATTTCCTGATCGGCTCTTTCGCCGCCGGCGAAGTGATCCGCCTCCTGTGGAAGCGGTTTCGCGACCCCTTCGGCGGACCCAAGGGGATCAAGGGGATCCCGGGCTTGTCGGACATCGAGATCGGCACCCTCAAGATCGCCTTCTGGGATCCGGTGAACTACTACTACGTCTGCCTGCTGGTGGTGACGCTCTCGCTCGTCGTGCTCTACCGGCTCGAGCGCTCGCGCTTCGGGCTGACCTTTCATGCCGTTCACTGGCAGGACAAGCTGGCCGAATCGGTCGGGGTCGACACCCGGCGCACCCGCACGCTCGCCTTCGTCGTCGCCTCGGTCTTCGGCGGACTGGCCGGCGCCCTCTTGGCCCACTATCTTGGCACCATCAACCCCAACCGTTTCGACGTGGAGGAGATGGTCTTCGTGCTGATCTGGGTGATCGTCGGCGGGACCTCGACTTTCTTCGGTCCGATCATCGGCGTGGTGGTGCTCACCATCGTCAACGAGATGGTGCTGCGCGAGATGGGGGTCGACCAAGCTCGCCCGCTGATCTACGGCGCGATTTTGATCGCCTCGGTGCTGTTCCTGCCCCAGGGCCTGGAAAGCCTCGGGCCGAAGATCAAGCGCCTCTTCGCCGGTCGGCCGGACAGGCCGGACAGGCCGGACAGGCGCCAATTAGCTGGGGAGCCGAGCCGTGACTAATACGCTGGATGCCGTCGACCGTGGCTTTGGGCCTGAGGAATTCGAGCTGCGCCTCGCGCGCGCTCAGGCGGCCATGACCCATGACGAGCTGGACGCCCTGGTGGTCACCACGGCGCCCAACGTGCGCTATTTCACCGGCTTCAACACCCAGTTCTGGGAAAGCCCGACCCGGCCCTGGTTCATCGTCGTGCCGCGCGAGGGCGCGGTGATCGCGGTGATCCCGGAGATCGGCGAGCCGGGCATGGCGGGGACCTGGGTCGAGGACATTCGCAGCTGGCCGGCGCCGCGCCCCGACGACGACGGGGTTTCGCTGCTCCAGGCGACGCTCACCTCTCTGCCCCGGCGCTTCGGACGGATCGGATGGGAGATGGGCCGGGAATCGGTAGTGCGAATGCCGCTCAAGGACTTCGATGCCTTGCGCGAGCGAAGCGGCAATCTGACCTTCGC
>CALJXB010000267.1 GCA_937974415.1 uncultured Kiloniellales bacterium | reverse complement strand
GTTTTCGGGCAAATTCAGGCAACGGGATTCGATTCCTTCGATCAGGGAGACCGAATTATCTTCTCCGGGCCCAGCCGACTCTTGCTTTTCCCCGAAGCGCGGGCCCGCCCCTCTGCGGAGCCCGGCGGATGAGCGATCGTCTAAGCCAGCGCCTCGCCTGCGTCCTCACCGCCCTCATGCTGCTGCCTCCTGCGGCGGCGGGACCTGCCGTCGGACAAAATCTCGTGAGTTTCGGCGGCGGCGACGAGCCGGTCGAGATCACTGCGGACGAAGGCATCGAATGGCGCCGCAAGGAGAAGGTCTATATCGCCAGTGGCAAGGCCCGGGCGGCCCGCGGCGAGATCGAGCTGTTCGGCGATATCCTCTCCGCCTTCTATAGGGACGGGGCGGACGGCAGTACCGAGATCTATCGCGTCGAGGCGCACGGAAACGTACGGATCCTGTCGCCCAACGAGCGGGTTTACGGCGACGACGGCTATTACGACGTGGAACGCGGCGTCGTCACCCTCACCGGCAAGGCCCTGCGCCTCGAGACCGGCGGCGACAGCATCACCGCCAACGAAAGCCTTGAGTATTGGGAGGCCAAGCAGCTTGCGGTCGCCCGGGGCGGCGCGGTGGCCAGCCGCGGCGACAAGAGCCTCAGCGCCGACCTCCTGGTCGGCCATTTCCGCAAGGACGACGAGGGCCAGCTGGTTCTCAGCCAGGTCGACGCGGAAGGCCAGGTCGAGATCTCGACGCCTACGGACTTCGTGACCAGCAAGAGCGGCGTCTATCACGTGGACAAGGAGCTTGCGGAGCTGATCGGCAACGTCAAGATCACCCGGGGCGAGGCCCAGCTGAACGGCGAATACGCGGAGGTCAACCTGGCGACAGGAGTCAGCCGCCTGCTCGCCGCACCGCCGGGCGGCGAACCGGACTCGCGGGTCCGCGGCCTCATCGTGCCGACGCCCGAGCCGCCCCCGGGCGACGAAGAATCCTGAAGCAGCAACGGCACCGGACTCTGCCATGGACCGTTCGAGCGACATCGCGACCACGCCCGCCCCGATCGAGGAGGCGACGCCGGGCGCCCGGACCGGCGGCCGCGGGCCTCGCCTGGTGGCCGACAACAGGGGCCTGGAGGCGGTCAATCTCGGCAAGAGCTTCAAGCGGCGCCCGGTTCTGAGGGGTATCAGCCTTTCGGTCCAGCGCGGCGAGGCTGTGGGCCTGCTGGGCCCCAACGGGGCGGGCAAGACCACCTGCTTCTACCTTGTCACCGGCCTGTTGTCGCCGGACTACGGCTGGATCACCCTCGATGGCGAGGACATCACCGATCTGCCCATGTACCGCCGGGCCCGGCTCGGTATCGGCTATCTACCGCAGGAAGCCTCGATTTTTCGCGGCCTGACGGTCGAGCAAAACATCCGCGGCGTCCTCGAAGTGGTGGAGCCGGACAGCGCTCAGCGCAACGCCGTCCTCGAGGACCTGCTGGCAGAGTTCTCCCTCGCCCATCTGCGCCGCACGCCGGCGATGGCGCTGTCCGGCGGCGAGCGGCGGCGGGTGGAAATCGCCCGGGCGCTGGCGGCCCACCCCAATTTCATCCTGCTGGACGAGCCTCTGGCGGGCATCGACCCGATTGCGGTCAACGACATTCGCGAATTGGTGCTGCACCTCAAGGACCGCGGCATCGGCGTCCTTATTACCGATCACAATGTGCGCGACACGCTCGAAATCGTCGACCGCGCCTATATTATTCACGAGGGGGTCGTTCTGATGGAAGGCAAGCCCTCGGAAATTGTCTCGCACGAGGACGTCCGGCGAGTTTACTTGGGCGAAACGTTTAGCCTTTAAGGCTGCCCATCATGGTGGTTACCCAACGTCTCGAGCTTCGACAGGGCCAGTCCCTGGTCATGACGCCGCAGTTGCAGCAGGCGATCAAGTTGCTGCAGCTCTCGCATCTGGACCTCGCGGTCTATGTGGAACGGGAGCTCGAGCAAAACCCCCTGCTGGAGCGCGATGAGTCCGATGTCGACGGAGGCGCGGCAAGCGCCGAAGAGGCGCCCCAGCGCCGCGACGGGGACGACGAGCCGTCGGCCGACAGTCTGGATCAGGCCATCGCCGAGACCTTGCCAACGCGCGATCAGGCCCCGCTCGATACCGATTTCGCCGACGACTACACCAACGACGCGGCCGCGGACTGGCCCGAGGACAGGCCCGGGGACTGGCCTGGGGACTGGCCTGGCGAGGGCGCGACCCGGAGCCTCGCCAAATCGGGCGGCGGGGGCCGCGACAACGACGGCGGCATGGGTGCCGATCAGCGCCTATCCAGCGAGCGAAGCCTGCGGGACTTGTTGCTGGAGCAGCTGCACGTGGACCTGCACGATCCGACCGACCGGATCATCGGGCTGCACTTGATCGATCACTTGGACGAAGCCGGATACCTGATGGCGGATTTCGCCGCGCTGGCCGACATGCTGGGTTGCGAGGTCGCCCGAATCGAAGCCACCCTCGAGCATCTGCACCGCTTCGAGCCAAGCGGCGTGTTTGCCCGGAACCTGCGGGAATGCCTCGCGCTGCAGCTTGCGGACCGGGACCGCCTGGACCCGGCCATGGCGCAATTGATCGAGAATTTGGACCTGCTGGCCCGGCGCGACTTCGCCGCGCTGAAGCGCCGCTGCCGCGTCGATGACGACGACCTGGCAGACATGATCGCCGAGATCCGGGCGCTCGATCCGAAACCGGCGCTCGCCTTCGACCACAAGATGGCGGAGCCGGTGGTCCCAGACGTCTTCGTCCGCCGACGGGCCAAGGGCGACTGGCTGGTCGAGCTGAACGGTGAGACCCTGCCGCGAGTGCTGGTCAACCACCGATATTATGCCCGGGTCAGTGCCAAGGCCCACGACAAGCGGGCCCGGGACTATGTGAGCGAATGCTTCCAGTCGGCCAACTGGCTGGTCAAGGCCCTGCACCAGCGCGCTACCACGATTCTCAAGGTCACCGAGGAAATCGTCCGCCAGCAGGAGGCGTTCCTCGAACGGGGCGTCCAGTTTCTCCGGCCCATGACCCTGCGCCAGATCGCCGAGGCCATCGAGATGCATGAATCCACGGTAAGCCGGGTGACGTCGAACAAGTACCTGTCGTGCCCTCGCGGCATTTACGAACTAAAGTATTTCTTTACTTCCTCGATCTCCGGCGTGGCCGACGGCGTGACCCATTCGGCGGAAGCGGTCCGCCAGCGGATCAAAGGCCTGATCGACGGCGAGACGGCCCACAGCGTGCTCTCCGACGACGGGCTCGTCGAATGCCTGAGGCAGGATGGAATCGATATCGCGCGCCGCACCGTGGCCAAGTATCGCGAGGCCATGCGCATTCCCTCGTCGGTTCAACGCCGCCGCGAGAAGGCTGCGGGCCTTTAGCCGCAAAGGAGTGACGACATGCCCCCATCGACCCCTTGCCGGCTCGTTGCCGAACCTGTCGAACCAACCTAACTCGTTGAGTTGAAATAGTAATGACCAAAGGCCTCGAATTCGACGGGCGTCCCTGCCGCGGGGCCGGCGCGGTCCTGGGGCGGCTATTGACTTGCGGCGAGGGCACCACTATGTTGCGCCCGCTCCGAGACCAGGGGCCTTTCCGTAATCACAGGTGGCGGCTGGCGGTTCGCCCGCGGAGACCGGGATCCCCGATCTGATGCAACTTTCCGTTAAAGGCCAACAGATCGATGTTGGGACCGCGCTGCGCGGCCATATGGAGGAAAGCCTCTCGCGGATGCTGGGCAAGTATTTCGGCGACGCGATCGACGCCCGGGTTACGCTCTCGCGCACCGGCCACAATTTCCGCGCGGTGGTCTCCGCGCACGTGGGCCGCAACATCCACCTCGAAGCCCACGGCGAGGCGGACCAGCCTTATCCCGCCTTCGACGCCGCAGCGGAACGCCTGTCCAAACGCTTGCGCCGGCACAAGCAGCGGCTGCGCGACCACCACAGGGAGGATTCCGGCGATCAGGAGATGGTGCCGGCCCAGCAGTACATCCTGTCGGGCGAGGCGGACCAGGACGGCGAGTGGGAGCAGCAGGGCGACCAGCCGGTGGTGGTCGCCGAGATGGCGACCGATATCCCCAGCCTCACGGTCAGCGAGGCGGTGATGAGGATGGATCTATCCGGTCACCCGGCCATGATGTTCCGCAATCTCGCCCACGGCGGCCTCAACATGGTCTACCGGCGCAGCGACGGGAACATCGGCTGGATCGATCCGCGCGGCAACCGCAGCGACTAGGGCGATCACGCGAGCATCGAGCATGGAGATCAACGATCTAATCAGCCTCGAGGGCATCGTCGCCAACCTGCGCGCCACCAGCAAAAAACAGGCGCTGCAGGATTTGGCCCGCCGCGCGGCCGATGTGACCGGCGAACCGGAGCGCGCGATTTTCGAGGTTTTGATCGAACGCGAGCGCCTGGGCACGACCGGCGTCGGCAATGGGATCGCCATCCCGCACGGCAAGCTGCCCGGCCTCGACCGGCTCTACGGCTTCTTTGCCCGGCTCGAAACACCGATCGATTTCGATGCCATCGACGAGCAGCCGGTCGATCTCATCTGCCTGCTGTTGGCGCCCGAATCCGCCGGCGCCGACCATCTCAAGGCGCTGGCTCGGGTGTCGCGGCTTCTGCGTGACCGATCGATCTGCGAGAAGCTGCGCGGCAGTGACACGGCCGAAGCGATCTTCGCCCTGCTGACCGAATCGACGGCCAGCCACGCGGCCTAGAGCCGCCGGCCCAAGCCCCACCCCCAAGACCGGTAAGCCGGCCTGTCCCGGCCCAAAGGCCTCGCCGGTTTAGTGCAGGGTGAGCGGCTCCATGTCGTGTTGTCGAATCACCGAATATGCCGCATCCCGACTGGCCAGAACGGCCATCTCGGTGCCGTCGGCCGCATAGACGGCAAAATAGCTGTGGCCGTCTTGCTCCAGGGGCTTGACGTAAGCGACCTGACTCAGCCCCAAAGATAGGAAGTCCTGAGAGCTCAAGCTGCGTAACGTTCGTTCCAGATCCATCATATCCTCATAACCCGCCAGATTGGCTTCCTCATTGGTTGGCCAGGCGTCCTATAGGTGGTACGCGCCCAGCCGCCGCTGCGTTGTCGGTCTAGGCGGCCGAGGTCGATCCCGGGGTCAATCCCGGCCGGCCCCCGGTACGATCTCGATGCGGCGGACTTGGGTGTCGACCAGGGGGCGTTGCAAATCGATCCGCAAAAGGCCGTCGTCGAGCGCCGCGCCGGTCACTTCGATGCCGTCCGCCAAGACGAAACTGCGCTGAAATTGGCGGGTCGCGATGCCCCGGTGCAACAAGTTTCCGCCCTCTTCGGGCGAATGCCGGCCGCGAATGACGAGCTGGTTGCCCTCGACCTGGACCGACAAGTCCTCGGACGAAAAGCCGGCCACCGCCAAAACGATGCGCAGATGGCTCTCGGAGTGCTGCTCGACGTTGTAGGGGGGATAGTTGTCGTCGGCATGCTTCGTTATACGCTCGACCGCACGCTCGAACTCCTCGAACCCGAGAAGCAACGGGCTGCCGAACAGGGACGGTCGGCTCATCGCGCAGCGCCCTCCTTCTCAATGAGCAACGCTTGCATTCGCAGCGACAGGCGCAATCCGTATGGCGTCGGCACTCCGCCCGTCAACGGCCCGAGATCGGCGCCGTCGACCAGATACTTGGGGGCGAAGGGCCACTAAATCAAGGCGAGCACCCACCCGCCGGCCCGTCGTAATCGGCTCTAGGTGCGACTCTGCGGCGGCCATTACCATCGCCTTGAGAGCAAATCCGGGTCGGGCAAGCGTGGAGTGTTCGCTTGACAGCTTGCGACAGAATTTCGGCACCAGCCGACCGGTGGCACCGGCACATCGTCGGTCGGATCTTGGCGGCGGCCTTGATGATTGGCTGTTTGGCTGGCGCGGCGGCAGCCGAGCCGCCGCGCCTCGAAATTCCGATCGACTGTGCCCTGGGCCAGGACTGCTTCGTGCAGAACTATTTCGACGTCGATCCCGGGTCCGGCGCCAGCGACCACGCCTGCGGCCCGCTTGCCAACGACGGCCACAAGGGCACCGATTTCAGGGTGCGCGACCTCACGGACGTCGAACGCGGGGTCGTTGTCCTGGCCGCGGCCACAGGCCGGGTCGCCTCGCTGCGCGACGGCGTTGCGGACGGCTTTCCCGACGAGCTCGGGACGCCTGGCAGCCCGGGCCGGGAATGCGGCAACGGCGTGGTGCTGGATCACGGCGGCGGCTGGCGCACACAGTATTGCCACCTGCGCCAAGGCAGTGTCGGCGTGGCGCCCGGCGACGCGGTGGAGGCCGGCGCGCCTCTCGGCCTGGTCGGCATGTCGGGCCTGGCGGAGTTTCCCCACCTCCACCTGACCGTTTGGCACGGCGAGCGGGCGATCGACCCCTTCCTCGGGCCACAGCAAGGAGTCGGGGCCGAGGCCGGCTGCCGCGGTCCCCGCCAACCCTTGTGGCGGGACGAGGCGATGCGGCGCCTCGCTTACCAGGCGAGCGGCGTTCTCAATGCCGGCTTCGCGTCGCGCGCGCCGAGCCTTAGGGGCATCGAGCGGGGCGGCTACGGGGAGCATCCGCCGACCACCCGATCGGACCTGTGGTTCTATGTCCGCATGTTCGGGCTGCACCCCGGAGACCGCCAGCGCCTCAGGGTGTTCGACCCCGCGGGGCGTCTGGTCATGGAATGGACGAGCGCCCCAGCCGCGAGCACCGAGACCCTTTGGCTGCAGCCGATCGGCCGCCAAGCCCCGGCGGACGGCTGGCCGGCGGGGCGCTATCGGGGCGAGTTCATTCTCATCCGCAAGGGCGCGGTGGTGCTGGAGTCCGTCGCCGAGGCGGAGATTCGCTGAGGCCCCGGCCACCTCCGGAACCACCCGGCCGTTGGCATCGCCGGGCGTCAGGTGCTAGAGAGGTGCCGCACGGGTCCGCGCTCACGGAGGAGAGCCCGGCTCGCTCAGCGCTTAGGACGGTTCGGTGTGCGAAAGACGGCTCTCATAACCGGGGTTACGGGTCAGGACGGCGCCTATCTGGCCGAGTTCCTCCTGGGCAAGGGATACCGGGTCCACGGCGTGAAGCGACGCTCGTCCTCCTTCAACACCTCGCGGGTCGATCACCTCTATCACGACCCCCACGAAGAAAACGTCCGCTTCTTCCTGCACTACGGCGACCTGACCGACCCGACCAACATCATTCGCCTGGTCCAGGAAACCCAGCCCACCGAGATCTACAATCTCGCGGCACAAAGCCACGTGCAGGTCAGCTTCGAGACGCCGGAATACACCGCCAACGCCGATGCGCTGGGTGCGCTTCGCGTACTCGAGGCCATTCGCATCCTCGGCCTGAAGGAGCGAACGCGCTTTTATCAGGCCTCGACGTCGGAGATGTACGGCAACGTTCCGGCCCCCCAGGACGAGGCCACGCCGTTTCATCCGCGCAGCCCCTACGGCACCGCCAAGCTCTACGGCTATTGGATCACCGTGAACTACCGCGAGAGCTACGGCTTCCACGCCTCCAACGGCATTCTCTTCAATCACGAGAGCCCGAATCGCGGCGAGACCTTCGTCACCCGCAAGATCACCCGGGCGGTCGCGGCCATCGAACTCGGCCTGCAGGACTGCCTCTATCTCGGCAATCTCGAGTCCCGGCGCGACTGGGGCCATGCCCGCGACTACGTGGAAGGAATGTGGCTCATGCTGCAGCAAGCGGAGCCCGACGACTACGTCCTCGCCACGGGCGAAGCCCATTCGGTGCGCGAGTTCGTCGAACGCGCCTTCGCCGAGGTTGGGCACAGCATCGCGTGGCGCGGCCGGGGGGTCGAGGAAGAGGGCTTCGATGCGGCGAGCGGTGCGGTTCTGGTGAAGGTCGACCCGCGCTATTACCGTCCCGCCGAGGTCGACCATCTGGTCGGCGACGCCGCCAAGGCGCGCCGCGTCCTGGGTTGGCAGCACAAGACCTCGTTCGAGGCGCTGGTTCGCGAGATGGTGGCCGCCGACCGCACGGCCGTGAGGCGCGAAAGCGAGCGGCGAAACCGCCATGACTGACGCCCCCTACCGGCTCGCCGGGCGCCGGGTCTGGGTGGCCGGCCACGGCGGCATGGTCGGCGCCGCGCTGGTCCGGCGGCTAGCGCGCGAAGACTGCGAGATCCTCACGGTGGGCCGGGCGGAGGTCGATCTCAGGCGCCAGAGCGACGTCGAGGCCTGGCTGGCCGACGTGAGGCCCCAGGCGGTCGTCATGGCGGCCGCGACGGTCGGCGGCATCCAGGCGAACGACAGCCGGCCGGCCGAGTTCATCTACGACAATCTGGCGATCGAGACCAACGTCGTCCATGGCGCCTGGCGCTGCGGGGTCGAGAAGCTGCTGTTTCTCGGCTCTTCCTGCATCTATCCGCGCGACGCGGCCCAGCCGATGGCGGAAGACGCCCTCTTGACCGGCCCGCTGGAGGCGACCAATCAATGGTACGCCGTTGCCAAGATTGCCGGCCTGAAACTGTGCCAGGCCTACCGGCGTCAGTACGGCTGCGACTTCATCACGGCCATGCCGGCGAACCTCTACGGGCCAGGCGACAACTTCGATCCGGCCTCGAGTCACGTGATCGCGGCCTTGCTGCACAAGGCGCACGAAGCCAAGACGGCCGGCGCCGACAGCCTCGCCGTCTGGGGCTCGGGGCGCCCGCGCCGCGAGTTCCTCTATGTCGAGGACTTGGCCGACGCCCTCGCCTTCCTGCTGCAGAACTATTCCGGCGAGGCCCACGTCAATGTCGGGGCCGGCAAGGATATCGCGATCGGCGAACTGGCCGCCTTGATCGCCGAGGTGACGGGCTTCGCCGGAGATCTCGCCTTCGACCCGAGCAAGCCCGACGGCACTCCGCGAAAACTGCTCGACGTCTCGCGGCTCCGCGCGCTCGGCTGGGCGCCCTCGACCGGCCTGCGCGACGGCCTCGCCCAGACCTATCGCTGGTACTGCGAGAACGCCCTGGCCTGACACCTGGTGGGCGAATTGTGGCCCACGGGGCGGTCTGCGATTGCCGAGCCTATCAGCCGAGCGTCTTCTCGAAATAGGCGATGGTCTTGTCGAGCCCGGCATCGAGCGGCACCGTCGGCTGCCATCCCAGCTCGGACTTCGCCAGCGAGATTTCCGGCTGGCGCTGCTTGGGATCGTCGGCAGGCAGGGGCTTCGACGCGATCTCGGAGCGCGAGCCGGTCTTGGCCAGGATCAGCTCGGCGATCTCGAGGATGGTGTTCTCGACAGGATTGCCGAGATTGACCGGCCCGGTCAGGGAGTCCGGCGCCTCCATCAAGGCGATCAGGCCGTCGACCAGGTCGCTGACATAGCAGAACGACCGGGTCTGGCTGCCGTCGCCGTAAACGGTGACCGGCTCGCCCTTCAAGGCCTGAACGACGAAGTTGGAGACCACCCGCCCGTCGTTGGAGTGCATGCGGGGGCCGTAGGTATTGAAGATGCGCGCGACCCGGATCGCCAGGCGATGCTGGCGGTAGTAGTCGAAGAAAAGGGTCTCCGCGCAGCGCTTGCCTTCGTCGTAGCAGGACCGCGGCCCGACCGGATTCACGTGACCCCAGTAGCCCTCGGGCTGCGGGTGCACCGAAGGATCGCCGTAGACCTCGCTGGTCGAGGCCTGCAGGATGCGGGCCTTCACCCGCTTGGCCAGGCCTAGCATGTTGATGGCGCCATGGACGCAGGTCTTGGTCGTCTGCACCGGGTCGAACTGATAGTGAATGGGCGAGGCCGGACAGGCGAGATTGTAGATCTGGTCCACCTCCACATAGAGCGGGAAGGTGATGTCGTGGCGCATCAGCTCGAAAAGGGGATTGTCCATGAGATGGGCCACGTTCTGCTTGGTCCCGGTGAAGAAATTGTCGACGCAGAGCACATCGCAGCCCCGCTCGAGCAGACGATCGCACAAGTGAGACCCCAAAAATCCAGCGCCGCCTGTCACCAATACTCTCTTGGTCAAACCGAATATCCTCCCGAATCAATGCCATAAACCAATGGACTCTGGTGCTAATCATAGGGTCCTCAAGTCGGACACTCACTGATTTTTTGTCCGTCGCGCCGACAAGCCGCGAAAAGCTCTAGCCGCTAGGGCCCCATGTTGGCCGTGTCACGACTTCGCACAAAGCCGTGAGGCGTGAGCCCCGTCACAGCCGCCTCACTCGGCCGAGGCCTAAGCTCGGCCATCTGTATCCCGCGGAACCCGACCACTCCTAAGGAGGCGAAACATGCACACCTACGTGATGACGGCAGCCCTTTCCGCGGCCGCGCTCACCCTGTCACTGGCTCTGGCTGCCCCGGCCCTCGCCCGCAGCGGCGACCATGCCCAGCAGCGGAAATTTCACAGGACCGACGGACGTCAGATCCATTTCTGCGATTTGCAAAGCCAACAGACTGCGGATAGCGGGTCTGGCGCATTCTTCGACGTGGGCCATACGCAAACCGTGGAAACCAAGCGGTTGAAACGCCGGCGCACGAAACGCTAAGCTCGAGCCTCGCAACCGACGGGGAGGAACTCGATGGCGAAACGCGCCTGCGCCGGCGTGTTGTTCCTGTTGCTTGGCCTTTC
>CALJXB010000266.1 GCA_937974415.1 uncultured Kiloniellales bacterium | reverse complement strand
ACGAACAGGCGGCCGGTCCGCCCCGCCATGAAGGCGACCGGCACGAAGACCGCGGCCAGGGCGACGGTGGTGGCGATGATCGCGAACTGGATCTCCCGGGCGCCCCGGAGCGCGGCCCGGATGGGATGCAGCCCCCGTTCGATGTGCCGGTAGATGTTCTCCAGCATGACGATGGCGTCGTCCACCACCAGGCCGATCGCCAGCACCATGGAGAGCAAGGTGAGGGTGTTGACGGAAAAGCCCAGCACCCACATGACGAAGCCGGTGCCGATCAGCGAGACCGGGATGGTGACCATCGGTATCAGTACGGCGCGCAGCGAGCGCAGGAAAAACAGGATCACCAACAGCACCAGGACCGCCGCCTCGATCAAGGTCATGTAAACGTTGTCGATCGAGGCATCGATGAAGACCGAGCTGTCATAAGCCAGATCGATCCGCATGCCGTCCGGCACCCGGTCCTGGATGGCCGGCAGGAGCTCGCTCAGCTCCTTGGAGATCTGCAAGGGGTTGGCGACCGATTGCCGCACGACGCCGATCGCGACCGCGTCGATGCCGTTGAAACGGGCGACCTGACGGTCTTCCTCGACGCCCAGGACGGCGCGCCCGACATCACGCACCCGCAGGAGATAGTCGCCGTCGACCCGAATTATCAGGTCGTTGAACTGGGCGACCGTGCGCAGGTCGCTCTCGTTGCGGACCGTGAATTCGCGCTCGCGGCTCTGCACCCGGCCGCCGGGAATCTCCTGGTTCTGCCGCTCGAGGGCATCTTCGACGTCCTGGGTCGTGATGCTGTGGGCCGCCATGGCCATGGCGTCGAGCCAGATCCGCATGGCATAGCGCCGCTCGGCGAAGATGATGGCGTCGGCAACCCCGTCGATGCGCTTGATCTGGTCGATCACGAAGCGGTCGACGTAGTCGGTGAGCTGGGCCGTGGTGTGGCGGTTGCTGGAAAACGCGATCCAGATGATGGGGTCCGAGTTGGCCTCGACCTTGGCGATCACCGGCTCGTCGATATCGTCCGGCAGGTCGGCGCGCACCCGCCCGACCCGGTCGCGGACCTCGGCCGCGGCATCGTCCGGGTCGCGCTCGAGGCGGAAGGTGACGGTGATCTCGCTCTCGCCTTCGCGGCTCACCGACTTGATGGTCTTGATGCCTTCGATGCCGGAGATCGAATCTTCGATGATGGTGGTGATTTGGGTCTCGATGATGTCGGCGGAGGCGCCGCGGTAGGTCGTGGTCACGCTCACCGTCGGCTCGTCGATCTCCGGGTACTCCCGGATCGTCAAGCGCTGGTAGGAGACCAGGCCGACCAGGATCACCACCAGGCTGAGGACCGTGGCCAGGACGGGGCGCTTGATGCAGAGAGCGGAAAGACCCATGGCGTCAGATATCCCCCCAGCCTGGGCTATTGGTCCTGGATGATCTGGATTTCTTCGTCCGGCGGGCTCGGTGGCACGTGGGTCGGCTCGCGGGGGATCACCGGCACGCCGTCGCCGAGGCGCTGCTGTCCGGCCGTCACGACGATTTCTCCGGGCGCGACCCCGTGAAGGATCTCGACGTGCCGGGCAACCCGGATCCCGGTCTTGACCGGAACGAGGCGCGCCACGCCGTCCTCGATGCGAAAGACCGCCGGCTCCTCGCTGTTGGGGACCAGAGCCTGTTCGGGTACGAAGGTGGCGTCTTGCCGCTCGTTCACGCGCAAGGTGACCGAGACGAACTGGCCGGGCTTGAGGCGGCCGTCCCTGTTGTTGGCCAGAGCCTGGACCTGGGCGGCCCGGGTGCGCGGGTTGATGTGCGGGTCGATGACGCCGATCCAGGCCGTGAAGGTCTCGCCCACATAGGCGTCGGTGCGCAGCTGGATCTCCTTGCCGGGATGAAGTTCGCCGATGAAGCGCTCCGGCACCTCGAAATCGATCTTGACCGGGTCGATCTGCTCCAAGTTGACGATATCATCGCCGGCGGCCAGATAGGCGCCGACATCGACCCGCCGGATCCCGAGGGTGCCGTCGAAGGGCGCATAGATCTCCAGCTTGTCGAGTTGGGCCTCGGCGAGCGCCAGATCCGCCTCGGAGGAGCGTAGCGCGGCGAAGGTTTCATCCCGGCGCTGCTTGGTTCCCGTGCCGCGTTTCACCAGCTCGTCGGCCCGCTCGTGCTCTTTCTGGGAAAGATCGAGCGACGCGCGGGCGCTGGCGACCTCGGCCGCCAGAACCGATTTGTCGAGCTCGGCCAGCAGCATGCCGGCGTCCACCGTGGCGCCGTCCTTGAAGAGGATCGCGGCGAGCCGGCCGGCGATTTCCGGGCGGATCATGACCGACTGGTTCGACGCCAACGTCCCGACCGCCTTGAGTTTGCGCACGGAGGTCGCCTCGATGGCGGGGGTCGCCTCGACCACGATGCCGGGCGCGGCGCCCGCGTTCTGCTGCGCGCGGCTCGGATTGAGGAAAAGCCACCAGTACCCGCCGGAAAGCCCGGCGAGAATCAGGAGGGTAACCAGGAGCGGTGCGAGGCGCGGCATGATGGTTACAGCATTTGGTACAAAAGCGGCGCTCTTGCAATAGGCCTGCACCACGCTTCGGGTCCGGTGCGAGGGCCGGGCGAGCGCTGGGCAAGCGGCCGCCGGGCCGCTAGACTCCGCCCGTCATCGACCGTCGATCTTTGGGGGCAGGCCATGAAAGCGCGCATCACCTGGTCGCACGACCGGGTCTTCATCGGGGAATCGGGCACCGGCCACGGGCTGGTCATGAGCTCGATCGGCGACGACGGCCGTAGCCTCGGTCCGAGCCCCATGGAGCTGGTGCTCATCGGCATGGGCGGCTGCACTTCCTACGACGTGGTCGAGATCCTCGAAAAGGGCCGAGAGGCGATCGACGGCTGCGTCGCCGAGCTGGAGGCCGAGCGGGCGGCCGACATCCCCAAGGTCTTCACCCGCATCCACGTCCACTTCATCGTCACCGGCCGCGGCCTCAACCCGGACAAGGTGGCGCGCGCCGTCGAGCTCTCGGCCGAGAAATACTGCTCGGCCACCCTCATGCTGCAGAAGACCGCCGAGGTCACCCACGACTTCGAGATCGTCGAGACGCCCGGCGGATGAGGTCGAGACCGGGGACCGGCGCGGTTGTCGGCCGCGCCGGCCCCGAGACGAGCCTCAGCCTGCCTTACGAGCGGTGGCGGCGGTTGATCAGCTGGTCGAGGGCCTGCTTTTGGTCCTCGCTCAGGGTTCCGTAGAAGCGGTCGAAGGCCGGTCGGACCTCCTGCACCACCTCCAGGCCCATGCCGAGGAGGCTCTCGGCCCGGGCCAGCGCGTCGGGCGCCTGCAGGGGGTCCTCGGCCTGGTCGAGCTCGTCGCAGGCCGCGCGCACCCGCTCCCGGCCGGTCATGAGGGAGACCGTGAAGTCCTGCCAGGAGACCTCCTGCTCCGGCGTGAAGGCGACGAAGCCTTCGACGAAGTCGATGGCATGCTCGAGCTTCTCGCCGCGCGCGCCGGCGCAAAAGCGGCCGTGGCCCCCGTGGAACCCTCGGTGGTGGCCCCGGCCGTGCCAGGAGTGGCCCATGGCCCCGGCCAAGACCGATTGGGCCCCGCCGATCGCGGGGACCTGGTTGCCGGCGTAGACGCCGCCGGCGGCGCCCAGGCCGAGGGCCGAAAGGACCGCGAGGGCCGTCCATCGTTTGCGGTTCATGTCATGTCGCTCCTTGCTGAGTTGTCGCTTCGAAGCGCTAGATCTAGGCGCGGCCGGTTTCGCCTTGATGTCTCGGGAGGTGCCGTTCGGTAACCGCCGGTGACAGGCGCCGGGGCTGTTACACTTCGTTACACGAAACTTGCGAAAGCCGGCCCCCGGCCGTCACCGAATTGCGCTATCTCTAGAACCATGACGCGCACGCCCCACCTTTTAATCGTCGACGACGACCGGGAAATCCGCGACCTCTTGTCGCGCTTCCTGCGCAAGCACGGCCACCGGGTCGACACCGCGGCGGACGGCCGCGCCATGTGGCAGGCGCTTTCGGCCGGCCGCTTCGACCTCGTCGTCCTCGACCTCATGCTGCCCGGCGAGGACGGCCTCAGCCTGTGCCGCCGCCTGCGCGCCACTTCGGACCTGCCGGTCATCATGTTGACGGCGATCGGCGAGGAGGCCGACCGCATCGTCGGCCTGGAGATCGGTGCCGACGACTACGTCACCAAACCCTTCAACCCGCGCGAGCTCCTGGCCCGGGTGAAGGCGGTGCTGCGGCGCAGCGCCCAGCCGCGTCCGGCGGGCGAAGGCGAGACCGAAGAGCACGTATTGGCCTTCGAAGGCTGGCGCCTCGATCTGGGAACCCGCGAGCTCCACGCCCCGGACGGCACCCTCATGCCGCTGACCGCCGGCGAGTTCGACCTCCTGGCCGCTTTCGCCGAGCATCCCGGACGGGTGCTGACCCGGGATCAGCTGCTCGACCTGACCCGGGGCCGCTCGGCGCAGCCCTTCGACCGCAGCATCGACGTGCAGCTGAGCCGCTTGCGACGCAAAATCGAGGCCGACCCCAAGGAGCCCCGGCTGATCAAGACCGTGCGCGGCGGCGGCTATGTGCTCGCCTGCAAGGTGGCCCGGTCGTGACCGGCCTGGGGCCGCGGTTCCGGGCCTGGCGCGAGCGCCATAGGGCGTCCCGCAGAGAGGCGCGCGACGGGCGCCACGGGGGGCGCCACGAGGAACGCTCCGGCCTCCGCCGCCTGTGGCCGCGGGGGCTGACCAGCCGGGTGGCGCTGGTCCTGATGATCTGCCTCTTCGTGATCCAGGCCCTCAGCATGGCGGTCTATGTCGGCGACCGGGCCCGGGCCACCACCAAGATCTTCGCCCATTCGGCGGCCGAGCGGATCGCCGCCATCGTCGAGCTGATGGAGCGGACCGATCCGGCCGCCCGCAGCGCGCTGCTGCCGGCGATAAACAGCCCGAC
Organism: uncultured Kiloniellales bacterium; assembly: GCA_937974415.1. Taxonomy (GTDB): domain Bacteria; phylum Pseudomonadota; class Alphaproteobacteria; order Kiloniellales; family JAKSDN01; genus CALJXB01. The sequence continues at coordinate 1,566 of CALJXB010000266.1, read as the reverse complement.
CCTTTGGGTGCAGCTGTCGCCCGAGCGGCCGGCGGACGAGGCCGGCTGGCGGCCCGACCCGGAGGTGGAGGCGCGGGTGCGCTCCCATTTGACGGCCTTGGGCCCGCGGCCCCTGGACGTGCGGGTGTTCGGGGATTGGCGCCGGGATTGGCGCAATGATCGGAGGCGGCACAAATGGCACGACCACGACCACGACAATGGGCCGGTGGAGGTCCCCGACCTTTTGCCGAGCCGGCAAAAGCTGGCCATCAACGTGGGTCAAGCCGACGGGTCTTGGCTGGCCTTCATCGTTTCGGCGGAGACCACCTCGCTGCGCTGGGCTCTGCACATGGCCTTCTGGATCCTCTTGACCGGGGGCTTCATCCTGTTGTTCGCGATCTGGGCGGCGCGCCGGGTGGCCAAGCCACTGACCCGCTTCGCCGAGGCGGCCGACCGCCTGGGCGTCGACGTGAACGCGCCGCCTTTGCCTGAGACCGGCGCCGCCGAGCTGCGCAAGGCCTCGCGGGCCTTTAACCGCATGCAGGATAGGCTGCGCCGCTTCGTCGAAGACCGCACCCTGATGCTGGCCGCCATTTCCCACGACCTGAGGACAGGCCTCACCCGGCTCAAGCTGCGCAGCGAGTTCATCGCCGACCCCGAGCAGCAGAGCAAGGCGCTGGCGGATCTCGACGAGATGGAGGCCATGCTGGACGCGACCCTGGCGTTCGCCCGCGACGACGCGGCCAAGGAGCCGCGGCGCCGCTTCGATCTGTCGGCGCTGCTGCAGAGCCTCGCAGACGAGCAGACCGACCAGGGGGCGGGGGCGTCCTACGACGGCCCCGACCATCGCCACTTCGAGGGCCGCCCGACGGCCCTCAAGCGCGCCCTGGCGAATCTCGTTTCCAACGCCGTCAAGTACGGCGGGGTGGCGGAGATCGCCTTGCGGGAAGTGGATGAGGGCCTGCGGATCACCGTCTCGGACCGCGGCCCGGGTATTCCCGAAGCCGCCCGCGAGCGGGTCTTCGCGCCGTTCCACCGGCTCGAGACCTCGCGCAGCCGGGAGACCGGCGGGACCGGCCTCGGCCTCGCCGTCGCCCGCAGCATCGTGCGCCGCCACGGCGGCGACATCGCCCTGGCCGATCGGCCGGGCGGTGGCCTCGTGGCGACGGTCAGCCTACCGCGGGTCGGCCTGTGAAGAGCTCGGCAAGACCCGCCTGTGCGGCTAATATGAGGGCCGGCAGGGAGGAGGTGGCGAGGGGTGACTGAGGAGACCCCGCCGTTCTGGCGGACCAAGAGCCTCGGCGAGATGAGCCAGGCGGAGTGGGAGTCGCTGTGCGACGGCTGCGGCAAGTGCTGCCTCGTCAAGCTGGAGGACGCGGACACGGGCCGGGTCGACTACACCGACGTGGCCTGCCATCTGCTGGCCACGGACACATGCCGCTGCACGGACTATCGCAACCGCCACCGCAGGGTGCCCGACTGCGTGCGGCTGAGCTCCGAGCGGCTTGACGCGATCATCAGCTGGATGCCGTCGACTTGCGCCTACCGCCTGCTGGCCGAGGGCCGTGAGCTGCCCGACTGGCATCC
>CALJXB010000265.1 GCA_937974415.1 uncultured Kiloniellales bacterium | reverse complement strand
CTCGGTAGACGTGACGCCGATCACCTCGGTCGTGCGGCCGAGGGCGTCGCGGGCGGCGATCATGCCGCAGATGCCGGAGCCCAGGCCAATCGGCACATAGACCGCGTCGAGGTCCGGCACCGCCTCGAGCAGCTCCAGGCTATAGCTCGCCACCCCCTGGACCAGCCGCGGATGGAAGGACTCGACGAAGTGGAGGCCCTCGCCGGCGGCGCGCTCGCGGGCGTACTCCAGGGCCGCCTGGAAGTCGTGGCCCTCGACCACCAGCTCGGCGCCCCAGGCCTCCATGGCCGCGTTCTTCTCGACGCTGTTGCCGTGGGGGATGGCGAGCACGCATTTTAGCCCGGCACGCCGGGCGGCGTAGGCGATGGACTGGCCGTGGTTGCCGCGGGTCGCCGCAACGACCCCGGTGACGTCCGGCCGCTCGCGATTCAGCGCGTCCATGTAAACCAGGCCGCCGCGCAGCTTGAAGGCGCCGATGGGCGTGTGGTTCTCGTGCTTTACCCAGACCTCGCAGCCGGCCCGGGCCGACAAGAGCGGCCAGGCGTACTGCGGTGTCGGCGGAATATGCCGGTAGACCAACTCGGCTCCGGCCCGCAGGTCGGCCAGCCCCAATCCCGTTTCCATGCCCATGATCTCAGCCTCCCGGCAGGACGATAGGGCGCCGGATGCTGCCAGAGCAAGGTGGCGGACTTTGACAGGCGCGGAATCTTCTTGCGGCGGCCGGGTCCTGTGGCAAAGCTGGGCCTGGCGGCAGGAAGCGATTCGCACCGATGATCGTGGGGCGATCATGGGGCGATCACAGGGTGATCACGGGCTGCGGCCATGACGGTTTTCAAGAGCGCGATCGATACCAAGTCCGAGGCCTTCCGCGACAACGCAAAGGCCCTCGGCGCGCTGGTCGCCGACCTGCAGGCCAAGGTAACGCAAGTCAAGGAGGGCGGCGGCGAGGCGGCGCGAGAGAAGCATCTGGCGCGCGGCAAGCTGTTGCCCCGCGAGCGGGTCAGGAGCCTGCTCGACCCCGGGGCGCCGTTCCTGGAGCTGAGCCAGCTGGCGGCCTACGGCATGTACGGCACCGACGTGCCGGCGGCCGGGCTGATCGCCGGCATCGGCCGCGTCGCAGGCAGCGAATGCCTGGGGATCGCCAACGACGCGACGGTGACGGGCGGCACCTACTATCCGGTGACCGTGAAAAAGCATCTGCGCGCCCAGGAGATCGCCCGGGAGAATCGCCTCCCGTGCATCTACCTGGTGGATTCCGGCGGGGCCAATCTGCCCAACCAGGACGAGGTGTTCCCCGACCGGGAGCATTTCGGCCGCATCTTCTACAACCAAGCCAACATGTCGGCCGAGGGCATCGCCCAGATCGCCGTGGTCATGGGCTCCTGCACCGCCGGCGGCGCCTATGTGCCGGCCATGTCCGACGAGAGCATCATCGTGCGCAACCAGGGCACCATCTTCCTCGGGGGTCCGCCCCTGGTGAAGGCGGCGACCGGCGAGGAGGTGAGCGCCGAGGAGCTGGGCGGCGCCGAGGTGCATGCCCGGACCTCGGGCGTCACCGACCACATGGCCGAGAACGACGGGCAAGCGCTCGCCGTCGCTCGGCGCATCGTCGCGAACCTCAATAGGGTGAAACGCAATCCCCTGGCCGTCGCGGAGCCCAAGGAACCGCTCTACGATCCCGCGGAAATCTGCGGCATCGTTCCGAAGGACCTCAAGACGCCGTACGACAGCCGTGAGGTGATCGCCCGGCTGGTTGACGCCAGCGAGTTCGACGAGTTCAAGGCGCTCTACGGCACCACCCTGGTCTGCGGCTTCGCCCGGATCCTGGGATACCCCGTCGGCATCGTGGCCAACAACGGTATCCTCTTCTCGGACTCGGCCTTGAAGGGCGCCCACTTCGTCGAGCTCTGCTGCCAGCGGGGCGTGCCGCTCATTTTCCTGCAGAACATCACCGGCTTCATGGTCGGCAGCAAGTACGAGGCGGGCGGCATCGCCAAGGACGGAGCCAAGCTGGTCACCGCCGTCGCCTGCGCCCGGGTGCCCAAGTTCACCGTGATCGTCGGCGGCAGCTTCGGGGCCGGCAACTACGGCATGTGCGGCCGCGCCTTCGGGCCAAGGTTTCTCTGGATGTGGCCGAACGCGCGGATCTCGGTTATGGGCGGCGAGCAGGCGGCCAACGTGCTGGCCACCGTCAAGCGCGACGGCCTCGAGGCCAAGGGCGAACGCTGGACCAAGAAGGCGGAGGCGGCCTTCAAGGCGCCGCTGCTCGAGCAATACGAGCGCCAGGGCCATCCCTATTACGCCACGGCGCGGCTGTGGGACGACGGCATCATCGATCCGCAGGACACTCGCCGGACCCTGGGCCTCGCCATCTCGGCTTCGCTCAACGCGCCCATCGAGCCGACCCGCTTCGGCCTGTTCCGCATGTAACGGCGAGGAGGGGCAGAGCATGTCGGACCAACTGGTGCTGCAAGAGATCGACGAGGGGGTCGGGCGCCTCACCCTCAACCGGCCAGAGGTCCACAATGCCTTCGACGACGCCCTCATCGCCCAGCTGACCGCTGCGCTCCTGTCCCTGGAGGCCGACCGACGGGTGCGCTTCGTGGTGCTGGCGGCGGCCGGCAAGAGCTTCTCGGCCGGCGCAGACCTCGCCTGGATGCGGCGCATGGCCGACTACTCCGAGGCCCAGAACCTGGAGGATGCCCGGGCGCTCGCCGGCCTCATGAGCACTCTCGACCGGCTCGCCAAGCCGACCGTCGCGCTGGTCCAGGGTGCCGCCTTTGGGGGCGGCGTCGGGCTGGTGGCCTGCTGCGATATCGCGATCGCCTCGGAAACCTCGAGTTTCGCGATGACCGAAGTCAAACTAGGCCTCGTTCCCGCGGTCATCAGCCCTTACGTCGTGGCGGCTATCGGCCCTCGGGCGGCGCGCCGTTACATGATCTCGGCTGAGCGCTTCTCAGCCCGACAGGCGCTCGGCCTCGGCCTGGTACACCAAGTGGTGCCGCCCGACCGCCTGGAGGAAACCGGCAAGGTGCTTTTCGGCCAGCTGGCCCAAGGCGGGCCGCGGGCGCAGGCGGAGGCCAAGGATCTCGCCCTGTCGCTCGCCGGCCGGCCGATCGACCGCAATCTAGTGGCCGAGACCGCCCAGCGCATCGCCCGGGTCCGCGTAGGCGACGAGGCGCGCGAGGGCTTGGCCGCTTTTCTGGAAAAGCGTAAGGCCGAATGGCAAAGCGAGTGATGCGGCGCCCGAACGACCAGAGGCCAGCAGCCATGAATGCGTTCGAGGCTCTATGAAACGCCCGGAGCACATTCAGCTCGTGCCTGTGGCCGTCACGGTCGGGCTGATCTCGCTCATCTCGCTCGCGGTCGGCACCCACCTCGGCTACAGCCTGATCACCCTCGCCACGGTGGCCGCCGGGGTGGCGGTCTTCTACGTCGTCTTTCCGGGCAGCCGGTTCTTCTCCATCGCGCTGGCGAACTCCCTCGCCGTCTACGCCTGCATCTTCATCTTCTTCACCGAGGCCAATTTCGAGACGGTCGACCCCAATTTTCTGCAGCTCGGATTCACGCTGCCAATCCTGGCCTTTCTTGGCGGCGCCTGGCGGCACCGCAGCCAGATTCAGCAGTTGCTCGAAAGCCAGCGCGAGGTGGGCGACGCCCATTTCGGGCGGGTTTTCCTGTGGCTCATTCCAATGGCCGTGATCGGCGCGTCGACCTTTCTCGCGACCGAGCTGGTTCATAGCGAAGGCGCGATCACCGCGGTCTTTTTCGTCGCCATGGGGCTGACCTCGCTGATCGTCCTTTGGATCAGCAGCGACGTGTGCGCCTTCCTGCTCCAGACAGGCTTGCTGTTCGAAGATTTCTTCCGGCGTATCGCGGGCCTTGCCATCCCGAGCTTCGCCTTCTTCACCTTCTATTCGGTGATCGTCATCGTCTTCGCGGCGATCTACCGCATCATTGATCGCTACGCCGCCGGTACGCACTTTCTCTTCGCCGGCGAGCCGCGCGATCTCAGCTTTATCGAATGCCTGTACTTCTCCATCATTACCCTCAGCACCGTCGGTTACGGCGATCTCGTACCGCTGAGTCCGGCGGTGCGGCTCATCGTCGGCGCCGAGATCATTTGCGGCGTGCTGCTGCTGCTGTTCGGCTTCTCGGAAATCATCTCGTATTCGCGGGAGAAGGCCGGACGTCGGGATTGAGTGCGTGGGATGTTCGAACGCCTGCTGATCGCCAACCGGGGAGAGATCGCCTGCCGCGTGATGCGGACGGCGAAGCGCCTCGGCTTGCACACCATCGCCGTCCATTCCGAGGCCGATGAGGGAGCCCTCCACGTGGCGCTCGCCGACGAGGCGCAGGCGATCGGGCCGCCGGCCGCGGCCGAGAGCTACCTGAATTTCGATGCGGTGCTCGCGGCGGCCAAGGCCAGCGGCGCCGAGGCGGTCCATCCCGGCTACGGTTTTCTCTCCGAGAACCCGGACTTCGCGGAGGCCTGCGCAGCCGCGGGCCTGGTCTTCGTTGGGCCGCCGCCCGCGGCCATCCGGGCCATGGGCAGCAAGGACCGGGCCAAGATTCTCATGGAACGGGCCGGCGTGCCGGTGCTGCCGGGCTACAACGGCCGTGCCCAGAGCCCCAAGGCCTTAGAACAGGCGGCGGTGAAACTCGGCTATCCGCTGATAATCAAGCCGTCGGCGGGCGGCGGCGGCAAAGGGATGCGCCGGGTCGATCGGGCGGCGGACTTCGCCCCGGCCCTGGAAGGCGCCTGCCGCGAAGCCGCCGCGGCCTTCGGCGACGCGCGGGTGATCCTAGAGAAATTCCTCGCCCAGCCGCGTCACATCGAGGTCCAGGTTTTCGCCGACCAACAGGGTCACGCAGTTCATCTTTTCGAGCGCGACTGCTCGATCCAACGGCGCCATCAGAAGGTGATCGAAGAGGCGCCGGCGCCTGGCTTGAGCGCCAAGCTGCGCGCTGCCATGGGCCGGGCGGCCGTCGCCGCGGCCCGGGCAATCGGCTATGTCGGGGCCGGTACCGTGGAATTTTTGGTCGAAGACAAGTCCTTCTATTTCATGGAGATGAACACGAGACTTCAAGTCGAACATCCGGTTACCGAGATGGTCACCGGTCTCGACCTGGTGGACTGGCAATTGCGGGTCGCGGCGGGCGAGGCGCTGCCCTGCCGCCAAGCGGACCTGGCGATCACCGGCCATGCCATCGAGGCCCGGCTCTATGCCGAGGACCCGGCGCGGGATTTCCTGCCGGCGCCCGGCCGGCTCGAGCGTTTGCGCTTTCCCAAGACCGGCCGACAGCTGCGGATCGACAGCGGCGTGCGCGAGGGCGACGAGATTTCCCACTACTACGATCCCATGATCGCCAAGCTGATCGTGGCCGGCAAAGACCGTCCGGCGGCCCTGGCCCGGCTGGCGCGGGCGCTGGCCGCGACCGAGATTTCCGGGGTGGCGACGAACCTCGCGTTCCTGCGGCGCATCGCCGCCCACGCCGACTACCGGGCCGGGCTGATCGATACGGTCTTCGTCGAGCGCCACGGCGAAGCGCTGCTGCCCGCGAACGGCCCGGTGGATGGCGGTGTCAGCGATGAGGCGCTGGCCCTCGTGAGTCTGGCGGTGCTGCTGCGCCGGGATGCCGAAGCCCGTGCGGCGGCGCGCGTCTCGGGCGATCCCTTTTCGCCCTGGCAGGAAACCGACGGCTGGCGGCTCAACACGGAGCGGCTCAGCCTGCTGCGGTTCGAGGGAATCAAGGAGCCGATCGAGGTGCTGGTCCATCCCGGCCCTGAGTCCGTCCGTCTCGGGCTTGGCGACAAGGAGGTCATGGCCGCGGGTCGGCTATCGCCGGACGGCACTCTGGAGGCCAGTCTGGACGGGCAGGCGTTCTCTGCCAGTCTCCGCTGGCATGGGGTCGACCTCGAGCTCGAGGTGGCGGGTGAGCGCCACCGGCTCCGGCTTCACGACCCCCTGGCGGCCGGCACGGGCCAGGAGGCGGGGAGCAACCGCTTGATCGCGCCCATGCCGGGCAAGGTGGTTCAGGTTCACGTGGCGCCCGGCGACCGGGTGGCACGGGGAGACGCCCTCATGGCCCTGGAAGCGATGAAGATGGAGCACACGATTGTGGCACCGGTGGACGGCCTGGTCGCCGCGGTCCACTATCGGGCGGACGACCTGGTGGAGGAGGGCGTCGACCTATTGGATTTGGAGATAGAGTCATGAATATCATAAGGTTATGATGTGACTCTTCCGCAAAAAGTGAAGCTGGTGGAGGTGGGCGCCCGCGATGGCCTGCAGAACGAAACCCAGATCGTCCCCGCCGACATCAAGGTGAGCCTCATCGACCGGCTGGCGGCCGCCGGCGTGACCGCCATCGAGGCCGGTGCTTTCGTCGACCCCAAGCGGGTGCCCCAGATGGCCGACACGGCCGAGGTGCTGGCCGGGCTCTCTCGCCGCCCCGGCGTCCGCTATCCGGTCCTGGTGCCCAACGAAAGAGGCATGGCGCGGGCGCTCGCGGCCGGGGCCGAGGAGGTGGCCGTCTTCGCCGCCGCCTCGGAGAGCTTCTCCCGGCACAACATCAACTGCTCGATCGACGAGTCCCTCGGCCGTTTCGCACCGGTGATGGAAACCGCGGCGGCCAATGCGGTGCCGGTGCGGGGCTACGTCTCCTGCGTGCTGGGCTGTCCCTACGAGGGCGAGATTGCGCCGGAACGGGTGGCAGAGGTCGCCGAACGGCTCGTGGACATCGGCTGCTATGAAGTTTCCCTCGGCGACACCATCGGCGTCGGCACGCCGGGCAAGGCGCGGGCCATGGTGGAGGCGGTTGCCGCGCAGGTCCCGTTGGCGCAACTGTCGGTCCATTTCCACGACACCTATGGCCAGGCGCTCGCCAACATCCACGCCTGTCTAGAGTTTGGCATCGCCACGGTCGATTCCTCAGTCGCCGGGCTCGGCGGCTGCCCCTACGCGCCCGGCGCCACCGGCAACGTGGCGAGCGAGGACGTGCTCTACCTGCTCGACGGCCTCGGAATCGAGACCGGCGTCGACCTCGCCAAGCTGGCCGCTGCCGGGCGCTTCATATCGCAGCACCTGGGCCGTCCGCCGGCCTCGAAAGTGGCCCTGGCGCTGGCCTCGGCCGTCAAGTCGGGATCTGGCTCGGACTGACGGGTTCGGTCGGCTTTGCCTCGGCGGGAGGGGGCGCTAGACTGCCGGAACTCATTCGGGGACGTGGGTCTGATTTCAGTGGGGGAGGCTAGGAAGCGTGCCGCTTCATCTCATCAAGCTGTCCGTCGGCAGCGAGGACGTGGAGGATCTGCGCCAATGGCATGCCAAGCGCCAGGCCGAGACCGGCCGCGTATTCCACCGCACCCGCATGATGCCGCGGCGGCGCGAGGAGTTGCTCGCCGGCGGCTCGATCTACTGGGTTATCAAGGGCTTCGTGACTGTCCGCCAGCGCCTCGTCGGGGTCGAGCGGATCAGCTATTCCGACGGCACGCCGGCAACGGAGCTGGTGCTCGACCCGGGTCACGTGCGGACGGTGCCGACGCCCCACCGGCCCTTCCAGGGCTGGCGCTACCTCGCACCCGAGGACGCGCCGGCCGATCTCGATGACCTGCCGGGCAGCCTCGGCGACATGCCGCCCGAAATGCTGGCCGAACTGCGCCACTTGGGACTCCTTTAGACCACGCCACGTGCTCCGAGTCGCGAGAAGGGCCCCGATCGGACTTCGACTGGCGCACCGCTAAGCCCCTGATAGCGGGGATGGAATCGCTTCAGCGGCAAAAATCGTCATGGCTTCGACATTTCCCTCTGGACATGGATCGGGCACCCCCTTATATAAACCTCGCCGTCGGCTCCGGTCGGCGTTTTTTTGTCTCGATACGACAAGATTTTCGGGGATAAAGCGGCTTCGCACCGTTGTCTCTTCGGGTCCTGTCGGGTAGGATGAGCGGTTGCCGCCACTCCCAACAGCCGTTGGACGTGAGGCTTTCTCATCAACCGGGAGACCGGGTCGCCACCCGGCGCTTAGCGTCGTGTGGCGGATGTGCTGTTTGAAATCGTTGGATTTGGAAGGGATGCGCGGGCGGCGGTTCCGGGTGCCGATTCGGCAGCTGGGGCCTATTTCGCTCGGCGCATACACTACGTACGTGTTCGAAAGTAATAGGAGCCCTTAATTGAGACCCTGGTCCCCTTCGGGGGTCCCGGGTTGAGGTCAACTTGAGAGTTTGATCCTGGCTCAGAACGAACGCTGGCGGCAGGCCTAACACATGCAAGTCGAAGGAGAAGCCGGACTTCGGTCCGGTGGAAACTGGCGCACGGGTGAGTAACGCGTGGGTATCTACCTTGGGGTGGGGAATAACCGCTGGAAACGGCGGCTAATACCGCATACGCCTTTAGAGGGAAAGCTCCGGCGCCCTAAGAGGAGCCCGCGTTGGATTAGCTTGTTGGTGGGGTAATGGCCTACCAAGGCTACGATCTATAGCTGGTCTGAGAGGATGATCAGCCACACTGGGACTGAGACACGGCCCAGACTCCTACGGGAGGCAGCAGTGGGGAATATTGGACAATGGGCGCAAGCCTGATCCAGCCATGCCGCGTGAGTGAAGAAGGCCTTAGGGTT
>CALJXB010000264.1 GCA_937974415.1 uncultured Kiloniellales bacterium | reverse complement strand
GCCAGGGCCGCCTTCGCGCTGTCGGCCTCGGCGGCGGTGCCCTGCAAGGCCGCGATTTGACGTTCCAGCCGACCGAGCTCCGCCCCGGCCTCCGTCAGGGCCGATGCCTGGCTAGCAGCCTGTGCCTCGGCGCGGCCGAGGGCGGCGTCCCGTGTCGCCAGTTGTTCCTGCAGGGCGGCGATCCGTTCGCCCGCTTCACTCGCCGCCGCTTCGGCGCTGGCCTCTGCGGCGCTCGCCTGAGTTCGGGTATCGGCCATTTGGGCGGCCAATTGGGCGGCCAGGTCGACGACCTCCTGGCGCAGAGTCGCGGTGTCCGCAGCGCCGCTCTCGGCCTCGGATTGGGCCGCGGCCAGTTGGGTTTCCAACTCGGCAACTCGCTTTTCAGCGCCTTGCCGTGCCGTCTCGGCTTCGGCCGTGGCGGCATCGGCGGCGCTTGCCCGGTTCTCGGCCTCGGCGAGTTGCGCCGCCAGGGCCGCCTGCTCGCTGTTGGCCTTGTCGAGCTGCCCGGCCAGGTCCGCGGCGTCCTGGCGCAGCCGCGCGGTCTCTGCCGCGCCGCCCTCGGCGTCGGATTGGGCGGCGTTCAGCCGCGACTCCAGCTCGGCGAGCTTGCTCTCGGCGGCGCCCCGGGCTGCCGTGGCCTCGGTGGCGGTGGCCTCGGCGTCCTGCCGCGCCGTCTCGGCCTCGGCGGCGGCGGCTTCGGCAGCGCTCGTCCGGTCCTCGGCCTCGGCGAGTTGCTCCGTGAGAGCGGCCTGCTCGCCGGTGGCCCGCTTCAGTTGGGCGGCCAGGTCGGCGGCCTCCTGGCGCAGGCGCTCGGTTTCCTCGGTGCCGCCCTCGGCGGCGGATTGGGCGGCGGTCAAAGCAACGCGGGCTTCTTCGGCCGCCAGGTTGGCCGCATCGGCCTGGCGGGCGAGGGCATCGGCCTGGCGTTTCGCGTCCTCCGCCGCGCGGGCCGCGTTGGCGGCGCGCGCCAGCAGCAGCGCGATGTAGTCTCGGTCGCGCGCGCCTTGGTTTGCCGCACGGGCCTGCCGGGCCTCAGCCGCGTCGGCCAGTCCCGTTTCGATGGCTGGTGCCGTTCGCTCCGGGGCGGTTTGCTCGCCGACGGCCTCCCGCCCGGTGTGCGGCCTGGGCTCCCGCTCGGGCTTCTTCGGGACTGTACCGATCCGCGCCCGCGCCGGGTCCGGCTCCTGGGCCGCGACGATGAGCGCGCCGCGTTCGGCCGAGGTCTCTTCGATCCGGGCCCTGTATTCGGCCCAGCCGTCTCGCAGCTTGGTCGGAAGATCGCCGCCCAGGCCAGTGGTCGCGAGCGAGCGCAACAGGGAGTCGATGTCTTGGCGAATCGACGCGGCTCGCTCGTCCCAAAGCGTGGCGTTTTCCGATCCGGCCGTGACCGTGGCCAGCAGCACGGCTTGGAAATAGATGTCCTTGAGAAAGCCGTAGCGGGTGAAAACGGCTGCCGCGACGGGGCCGCCCCGCTCAAGTTCGGCCCGGGAGACGTCGAGGCCGTCGAGCTGGAGTCCCATCCAGGCTGTCCCGGCCGCGTTCCTGATACGCCAGTGATCGAACAGCAAGGCCGCGAGGGCCGCGACGTCAGGCCAGTCGTCGCCCTCTTGGCGTGCCCGGCGCACCCGCTCCATGTTCCAGGCGCCGGCCAGGTCGGAATCGACCCAGACTTCGTCGCCGTGGCGGACCAGTGCGAACTTGCTGCCTTCGGTGACGACGATGCGAAAAAGGCCGTTCCGGAGCGCGGTGTCCAAGGTCGTCGCGGCGGCGCCGTAGGCCGCTTCGCTATCACGCCAAACCGGGCCGGCCTGGCTGTCGGCATCGGACTGGGCGAGCGTCGCGAAGAAGATCTCGAGACCGGCGATGATGTCGACGGCCCGGACCAGATCGGCTTCCGACAACCGGCCGCTGCCGGGCTCCTCGGGGCGGTAGGGCAGGGGGCCCGCCAGTTCCGTACCCACGTCCTGCGCAGCGGCCGGTCGCGACCACTCGGGCCAAGCGGCCTGGCCGGTGCCAAGGACCTGAGGCAAGGCCGCGGCAAGAACGATGCCGCAAGCCACGGCAAAGCCCCGGGCCACGGCAAAGCCCCGGGCCAGGACGGCAATCACCGCTGGCATCGCGCACGCCGGGCGCGGCATGACTCCTCCGCTCAACTTGCTGCGGCCCGCCGAAATTGTGGCCCGCCGTCGCATCTACTCAAAATCGGTCTCGAAATACAACGATCAGCCGGTTGGTTCTTCCGGTACCGGCGGGAGGCGCAGCTGGGCTTCGCTTCCGTGACCGGCCGCGCCGGTCATGACGAGCTCCGCCCCCATGATCTCGGCAAGATGCTGCAGGACGACCGGACCCAAATCCGCCGGGTCTCTCGGGTCTTGCGCCGCGGCGCCGCCCGATTCCTCCGATTCGTCGGAATTGTCTGGGGCCGGCGGCGATCCCTTCGTGTCGGCCCGCTCGGCAGCCTTCGGTCCCGCCGGGGCGGAGCGTTCGCCGACGTCTTCCGCGGCCGGGCCGTCCCACACGATCACCCGCACGCCGACTTTGGCGCCCTCTGTGCCGCCGTCCTCGCCGCCGTCCTCGCCCGTGAGGTCGCGTTGGACTCGAATACCGGCGGTCCAGCCCCCGGATGCCTTCTGAAGGATGCGCGACAACAAGTGGAACAGAATCTGTCGGGTCATCTGCCGGTCGCCCAGGGCCCGGGGCAAGTCCTCTGCCACGTCGAGATAGAGCTGCACCCGCGCCGTGGCGGCACTGTCGGCCATGACCTCGATGGTCGTGCGAACGACGCCCTCCACGTCGAACGGCCGCGCCTCGATGGTCTGAATGTCGCTTTCGTGCTCGGCTGTATCGAGGATGCGGTTGACCAGCTGCAGCAGCTTCACGCCGCTGCGGTAGATGTTGCCGCCATATTCCGAATAGCGCCGGGGATCGTTCCCGAAGGCCTGATCGCGAATCAGTTCGGAAAAGCCGATGATGGCATTCAAGGGGGTGCGCAGCTCGTGGGCGATGCCGGCCAGGCGCTCCTTGAGCGTGTCGTCCTCGATGCCAGCCAGCTGTTGTTGCAACTGGTCCCGCTCGCTCAAGGCCGCCTTCAGCAGATCCAGGAGCTCCCGCGCGGTCTGGGTTTCGTCGGCAGGTTCGCTGGTGGCGCTGGCGGTTCCCCGAAAGCCGGCGAAGGCGCCGCTGGACTTATTCTCGAACGGCAGTCCGGTGAGGCGGAAACGCACCCGCTGCTGGGTTTCGGAGGTCCACTCGACGGCGCAATCGCGAAAGGCGCGCCGCTCGCGCAAGGCCACCAGCAGCGGCGAGGGGGTTGCCTCGTCGGCCTCGGAACCGGCCAGCGACATGAGGCTGCGCCCGAGCCAGGTCTCGCCCGGCCAATCCAGGCCTCGGTCGAGCGGATGCGAGACGTAGGTGAGATTGAAGTCGGCGTCGGTCTGCCACAGCCAGTCGACGCTGTTGCGCAGCGCCTCGGCATAGGGCCGGTCGATGGCGATGGGCGGGGCGGCAGCGGCCGAAGAGGCGACCAGGTCGCGCAGGCTGCGCACGTCGAGTGCCTTCGCATCGCCCCCCGGATTTTGCGGCATGCCGTTTTCCCCTGTGGTCATGACCTTTCAGACTGCACCGCCCATCGTCTTTGGCAACCCGAAAAACGGAAAATTCCGCAAAACCGCCCCAAATCGCGGCATATTACCTATGGACTACCCCGCGTGAGGGGGCCGGTGGGGGTCGACTCGAAGCCCAGTGCTTGGACTTGGGCTTAGACCTGGTGGCTAGACCTGCGACAAGGCGACGTTGTGGTGGGCGATTTTGGCTGCCAGGTCCTTGCCGACGGCGGCATGGAAGACGTTCAAGAGCTCGGGCTCGCGCGCGAGCAGGCGTTCCAGGCGCTCTTTGTTCCAGGCCAGGCAGCGCGTCGGCTCGGTTGCCACGACCATGGCCGTGGTCAGGTCGCCGGACAGAAAAGAGATCTCGCCGACGAACTTGCCGGGCGCCAGGCGGGCGACGCTCCTGCCGCCAAGCAGCACCGCCGCTTCGCCGGAGGAAACCAACAGCAGCCGGTCGAGATGGATGCCTTGGTGGGCGAGGCAGTCCTGGGCGGCGAAGTCGATCCACTCGCCGCGGCGCAGCAGCTTGCGCACCGAGACCGGGTCGAGGGCCTGGAAGCAGCAGTCGTAGAGCCTCTGCTCCTCGTCGGTCAGCCGCTGCAGGTAGCGCTCGTAGATCAGCCAGGAGCTATGCCCCAGGTTGATGGCGACGAAAGCCGCCGCCCAGGCCACCACGACCCAGTGCGGGTCCATGCCGGCGAAATAGGCGGCCAGGCCGACGCAGAGGTTGGCGGCAATGGCGAGCAGACGCAGCCAGAGGATGTCGCGCAGCAGGAAGGCGGTGGCCGTCAGAATGTAGCCCGCATGGACAAGAAATTCCGTTAGGCCAAGGCCGCCCGTCGGGGTCATCACGTGCATGCCGGTCCCTCCCTTTCAGCCGGCGGGAAAACAGAACGGCCGCAGTTTAGCGCCATGCGCGAGTTGGCGCTGCCCCTTCCGGCCATGTCGAGATCCCGATCGGCACCGAGTCACTTAGGAAGGCGGTTCGGAGAATGCTGCCCCGCCTGCGTTCACATCTTGGTCATGGTGGCCACGGCAAAGCGGCGGCCCGCCCTGTCGCCACTCGGCCAGGAGGGGTTCTTCGGGAGTGCCCGGACTCTTTGGGCGGCTGTAGCGAATATGATTCGCCGTGCTATTGTGGCTCTCGGCACGGACCGACCAGGCACACACGGGGCGGAGGTCTCTGGGGCGCTGGCTCACATAGGCGGAACATGGCGCCAACAGCACCCGGATCCTTGAACTCCGATCGTTCGGAAACGGAGATCGTGAAGGGGGACCCGGTGCGCGGTCCGCTTGACGTCGGTGCGCGGTCCGCTTGATGTCGGGGGGCAACGGTGGGGAGGAATCGGTGCAGTCTGGGTGGCGTCTGGCGCTGTTAGCGGCTTTCGGCGTTCTTTGCGCCGACGGTGCCGCGGCCCTGGGCGCTGAGCACCTGGCGGAAACCACTCCCGGCCAACGAGCCTGCGACGTACTCGACGTCAGAGCGGACGAGCGGCCGCGCAAGGAAGGAGAGGCCACGAAGATCACGCTCGGCGTGCAAGTCGTCGACGTGACCAACATCGACGACGTTAATCAGAGCATCAACGTCGACTTCATCGTGCGCCAGACCTGGACCGATTCCCGCATGATCCCCTTCGAGGGGTGCAAGTTTACCTTGGAGAAGGTTTGGACGCCGCACATCGATATCGTCAATTCCGGCCATCTCTGGACCCGGCTTCGCGACTACGTGGAAGTCTTTCAATTCGGCCGCGTCCAGTACATGCAGCGCTATCACGGCGCCGTGGTGTTTCCCTATCAGGCACACCGATTTCCCTTCGACAAGCACGAGATTTCGCTCTCGTTCCTGTCACTGGAGTACGGCCGGCCCGAGGTCGTCCTGGTCAACGACGACAAATTCACCGGGCGAACCCCGAACGATTTCAATGTGGCCGACTGGTCGATCGGGACCGTCCTGGCTTTCGTTCAAACGACCTACCTCGACGCCGCCGAGCGCGATCATTCCCAGCTCAATATCACCCTCACGGCCCAGCGCCGCACCAGCTATTTCTTCTGGAAGGTCATGGTTCCGCTGACCCTCATCGTGGCCATGTCGTGGTCGGTGTTTTGGCTCGACCCGGCGCGCTACGGCCCGCAAGTCGGTTTGTCGGCAACCTCGATGCTGACGCTGATCGCCTTCCTCTTCGCCACTCAAGCCATCGTGCCCCGGCTCAATTACCTCACGATCATGGACAAGTTCGTCCTCGGATCGACGATCCTGGTGTTTCTGGCCCTGGTCGAAGCCGTCATGACGGCCTACTTCATCGCCAAGGAGCGCGAAGCCCTGGCGGTCCGCATGGATCGCTACTGCAGAGCGATCTTTCCGGCTGCCTTCGCGGTTATGATTCTGCTGTTGTATGCTGACCTGCAGCTGCACGAGGTGCAGCCGACATGATCGCCCCGTGGAGCGCACCGCAGCAACATGGCCCGCTGCGGGCCTTGAGGGTCGCCACCCCTTTCTCCGAACGGCCAGAGGGCCGCTTCGCGCGGGCCCTGGCGGCTTGCCGGGCT
>CALJXB010000263.1 GCA_937974415.1 uncultured Kiloniellales bacterium | reverse complement strand
GTCCGCCAGAGCCTCCACCAGGTCCATGTGGCTGATCGACGCGGCCGCCCCGTTTCGCAGGTGGGGCGCGGCCACATAGTCGCCGTCGATGCGGCGCGGGCCGCTGCCGTTGAGATAGTAGAGTCCGGCCCCGGGCTTGCCCAGGTTGCCGCTTGCCGCCGGCAGCAGGCTGCAGGCCCGGAAGATATTGCCGCCCAGGCGCTGGCGCTGCAGGCCCTGGCCGAGCCACAGGACCGACGGGCCCTCGCCGTAGATCCGCGCCGCCTCTTCGATGTCCGCGGCGGCGACGCCGGTGATCTCTTGGCCCCAATCCGGCGGGCAGCCCGCGATCAGCGGTGCCACCTCGTCCCAGCCGAGGGTATGGGCGGCGATGAAATCCAGGTCCAAAAGCTCGTCGCGCGCCAGCACGTGCAGCATGGCGAAGGCGAGCGCCGCGTCGGTCCCGGGGAAGGGCTGCAGGTGAAGATCCGCCCGCTCGGCCGTGGGGTGGCGCACGGGATCCACGGCGATGACTGTGCCGCCGAACTTGCCCAGCCAGTTCTTATGGGCATGGGGGGCCGAGCTCGAGGGGTTGGCGCCCCACACCAGGATGCAGCGGCTGTCCTTCGCCGTCTTGGGGTCGAAGGGGCTGACCGAGCTGCCGTAGAGGTAATCGAGCGCCACGTGGCCCGCGTTGTTGCAGATGGTGTCGGGCTCCACCTCGGTGGCGCCGAGGCGATTGAAGAAGCGCAAGGGGAAATCGCCGGCGATCAGCGAACAGGTGCCGGTGTAGTGGGCCTGCAGCACGCTCTGCGGCCCCGCGTGCTCGACCGCCGCGGCGACCCGCTCGGCGACGTCGGCCAGGGCCTCGTCCCAGGTCACGGGCTCGAATTGGCCACTTCCCTTGGCGCCGCTGCGGCGCAGGGGCCGGGTGAGCCGGGCCTCGGGATCGCGCCAGGCGCCGTTGTAGGCGATGGCGCACTTGCCGCAAAGCGTGCCCCGGCTCGTCGGATGCTCGCGGTCGCCCAGCACCTTCGCCACCTGGCCGTCACGTCGGACCACCGCGATGCCGCAGGAGTCGTAACAGTCGCGCGGGCAGGTGGTGCGCACGATATCTTTTTCGGCGTCTTTTTCGGCCATGGCCTCTCTCCCCGGGACGGCGTCACTCTGGGCCAGGCCGGAAAAGCGGGCAAGCGTGGATTGGGGTGGGCCCTAAACGGACAGAGCTTCGCCCGCTGCCTCCTCGGCGTGGTTGCGCTCGTAGATCGCCTGTTCCGCCTCGCCCCAGAAGAAGCCGACGACGACGAAGCGCCGGCCCTTGGTGACCGGGGCCACGAGATGCAGCAGCGAGCAGGAAAAGACCACCGCCCCGCCGACCGGCGGCGCATAGAGCTGGGGGCCGTACTCCGGCAGGCGCAGGAACCCGCCCTCGAACTCGCCGGTGTTGAGGTTGAGGGTGAGGGCGTAGCGCCGGTGCGCGGTTCTCGCCGTGGTGTTGTCCCGATGCGCCGCAAAGAACCCGCTGGTCTCGGCGTCGTAGCAGCCGATGCGAAAGCGCTCCATGCGGGTGACCTGGAAGTTGAAGGCCTTGTCGACCTCGGGCAGCAGGCGCCGGGCGACGGCGCCGGCGATCTCGGCGGAGAGCGGCGCGTCCTCGGCCAGGACCACGTCCGAGCGGATCTTGGATTTGGGGTTGGCCAGCTGAGCCCCGTCGCCCCGGGCGGCGACCATGTCGTCTTGGCGCTCGCCGTCCTGCCAGGCCGCCATGAGGCGCCGGCACAAGTCCCGGTCCAGCACGTTGGGGACCACCAGGGCGGGCGCCTGGGCGCCGACGATCATGGGCTGGAAGGTCCGGGCGCGGGCGCGGGCGTGTGCCAGCGCCGCCTCGCCCTGGCCGGCGCCCTCGATGCGCCGCTCCAGGCGCAGGACCGGATCGAGCATGAGAGTGCAGGACGGGGCCCCCGGCTCCAAGCCCGCCGCCCGGTAGAGCGCTCCCTCGGCGTCGCTCAGGACCGGGAACGGCAGGCCGAGCCGCTCGACCAGCCGGGCGTTCGCCTCGGGCGCGCCCTGAGAGATCGCCAGGACGTGGGTCTCGGCCTGACCGAAGTCGCGCACCGAGGCGGCGAAGCGCGCCAGCTCCTCCGCCTCTGCCGCCCCCTCGGCGGCGCCGATCACGAAGAGCGCCTTGGGCCAGCCGAAGACGTGGTTGGCATAGAGCGAGAAGGCCGTGCCGCGGTGATCGACGAAGGCGAGGTCGCAGAGCCGCTCGCCGGCGGCGAGCGGGGCCTGTTCGGATGCGGGCGGAGCGTGGAACATGGCGCGATCTTCCCTCGGCTTGGGCGCGCAGGGGTCACTGCCGTGCGCAGCGAGGATTCAGGAAAGCGCCCTTCCCTATCGGAAGTCCCGGCAAAGCTCAACGGGCAAAAAGGGCACAACGCTGGCGACGTTCGAGTTGTGCCCGGCACTCCATTGAGCTTCGCCTTGCCAGCAGGTCCCGCTCCAATGGCATGCGGGTGCCGGAGACGGCTCTTTAGCCCGCCTGGAATTGCAAAGGGATCGGTCAGTCCCCCTTATCTGCTCGTCCCTCCCCGGCGTCCGGCCGCTCCGGTCACCCGCTTTCTCCCCGTCAGCCTGCCGAATCGATGCAAACTGCCCCGGCCTCCCCCGGGGCTTCTTTTTCTCCTGGCACCGTTATCTCTTTCGAGCGCTTCTTGGTCGTGGCACCGGCAGGCGGCAAAATAGCCGTCAGGCAAAGCCCGGGAAGCGCTCCAGGGAGAAGGGCCGGAGCGGCTCGGGGACCACGCCGTCGACGATGGTCTCGGCCATCAGCCGGCCGAGCGCCGGGGCCAGGGTG
>CALJXB010000262.1 GCA_937974415.1 uncultured Kiloniellales bacterium | reverse complement strand
AAGGTGACGACGCCGTTGCGGGCCCGCATGTCCGCCATGATGCGCGGGATAGGCGCGAGCGAGGCCTTTGCGGCCTCGGGGTCGGCGGCTTCCAATTCGGTCATTCCGGCGGCGGCGAGCCTGGCGATCTCG
This sequence comes from uncultured Kiloniellales bacterium, assembly GCA_937974415.1. Lineage (GTDB taxonomy): Bacteria > Pseudomonadota > Alphaproteobacteria > Kiloniellales > JAKSDN01 > CALJXB01. Next base: position 6,155 of record CALJXB010000262.1, on the reverse strand, counting down.
GCCAGGTCCTCGCGCCACAGAGGATCGTCGGCGAAGGCCCCCGGCGGCGCCGCGGCGAAGCGCGAGCGGATCTCGTCCCAGCCCGCGACGAAGACGCTCAGCTCCAAGGCCGCCAGGTCGACGTTGCCGGTGCGCAGGTAGAACCAGGCGGAGCGGTAATAGCGGTAGGCGCTGTGTTTCGCGGCGAGGAAGTCCTCGAGCCGTCCGTCCGGGGTCTGCGGCCAGGCGGGACCGACGAGCAGGGCGGCCAGGAGGAATGGGACGAGAGCCTTTGCGGCCATGTGTCTGATGCGCATCTGAGTCCACTCAGGTGTCGGCGAGGTCTCCGGCGGCCGGCCCGTTAGGGCGCGTCCAAGGTCGTGCCGAGGTGCTGAGCCAGCAGCCGGGCGACCGGCGCGTGATCGTCGGTCAAGATGGGAGCGTGCGACGAGCTCACCCGCGCCATGAGGTCCTCGGCCGGCCAGCGCACCCAGAACCGTTCGCTGCTGTCGGTGGCCTCGAGCTGGCCGCTCGCCGTCGCTTGAGCGCCTGCCGCGATGACGTAAGTGATGCGGCCGCCCTGGTACAGCTGCTCCGCGTCCGCCCAAACTTCGACGACCGGAAAGACTTGGCTCAAGGTGGCGACCAGGCTGAACAGCAGGGGCGACCGGCCGGCGCCGTCGACAACGGTCAGCAGATAGAGACCCGATGGCGTGAGGCTTTCGCCGACCTCTTGGGCGAACTCCCGGGTCACCAGGTGGGGCGGGATGGCGATATCGCGAAAGGCGTCCCCGACGATGACGTCGAAGGGCTCTTCGCGGCTGCCGGCGAGCGCCACACGGGCGTCGTCGTGGAGAATCGTGAGTCGGTCGTCCGGAGTGAGCCATAATTGGGACTCGGCGACCGCCGTCACGGCCGGGTCGATCTCCGCGACGGCCAGTTCGAACGCCGGGCGGCGGGCCAGCCAATAGCGCGGCAAGGTATAGGCGCCGCCGCCGATGAAAAACGCCTTAACCGGCCTTTCCGGGTCGAAACGGGCCGCCACCAGGTGATCGCTGAGTGCGACGTAACTGCTCCAAAGCGAGGCCTTGTCGTCGCGGAAGTTGATGCCCTGGCCCAAATGGTCCAGCACCATCAGGCGGCTCGGCTGGCCGGTCTCGGCGCGGAAATCGACGACGCGTATACAATGATAGGGGCTTTCCCGGTCGCAGGCGGTCGCGAGGGCTCCGCTCGAAAGGCCCCAGACCGTAGCCGCTGTCGCGACGATCGCGAGCCCCGACAAGCCCGCCCGCTCGGCGCGCGAGGCTGCGCGCAAGGGAAACAAAAAGCAAAGGCCGCACAGCAGAAAAAGCAAGGCGACCGCGATCATGGTGTTGCGCGAACCGAGCCAGGCGATGAACAGAAAGCCGCTGGCCAGGGTGCCGGCGATGGCCCCGAGAGCGCCGACGGCGAACATCTGGCCGAGGATCCGTCCGGCGCGGTCGTGTGCGCCGGCGATCGCCAGCCGTGTCAGGACCGGGCCGGCGATGCCGGCGAAGAAGGCCGGCAGAAAGAACGCCGCGCCGGTCAGGACCCCCAGGGTCACGAAGACGTGGCCACCGCTGTCGAGCAACGGTTCGGCCAGGGCATTCAGGATGGCCAGGCTGGCGAGAGACGTGACCGAGGCGCCGAAGAACGCGAAGCTGAGGCCCACCCGTTGCCGGCCTATCGAACGGTCGGCCATGAACCCGCCGATCCAGTGCCCGGCCGAAAGCCCGGCCAGGATGACGGCGATGACCGTTGTCCAACTGTAGAGCGTCATGCCGACATAGGGCGCCAGCAGGCGGCCGGCCGTGATTTCGATGATGAGGCCGCCGGCGGACGCAACGAAGAGCGCGGCGGCGAGCGCGATGCGGGACGCGGGCCGCTCGGCGTCGTCCTGAGCCGTCACCTGCCTGGTCCCTCGGTCGCTCGGCGCCGCCGCCCAGACGCTTGCGGATTATCCGAAGATGTCGGCGGTGATCGCGTCATACCAGGCTCGGGCTTCGGCCGCCGTTTGGGCGCGAACCTCATCGCTCTCGTCGGCCTGGCTGACGAAGCCCTCGATCTTGGCGATCTTTTCCTCCGTCGCCTCATAGTTGGCCCCGACCTTGATCGAGTCATCGGTGGTGATCAGGCTCCAGCAGGTGTTGCGGAAGCGCGGCTTGAAGGCTTGCTTGCTCGCGAGTTCGGCAAGGATCGCCTGGGCGCAGACCTTGGCCTGGCTGTTCGCCGAGAAGCCGGACTTGGGCATGTCGCCCGGGATGATGGCGTCGCCCACCAGGTGAACGTTGGGTACCTGGAGGGACGCGAGCGTCTCCGGGACGATGGGGCACCAGCCGGACTCGTCGGCCAGCCCGGCGTCCTGGGCGATCTGGCCGGCCTTCTGGGGCGGCACCACGTTGGCCACCGAGGCTTGGAATTTTTCGTCGTCCGTGATGATCGTGTTGCTCGCCACGTCCACCGCCTTGACCCCGCCGGTGATGTCCAGCGGCAGCCACTCGATCATGTCGGGGAAGTGGCGCGCCCAACCGTCTTCGAACAGCTTCTGCTTGGAGAACTTGTTCTTGGCGTCCAACACGACGATCTTGGAGTGCGGCTTGTAGCTCTTGAAGTAGTGGGCGACCATGGAGATGCGCTCGTAGGGTCCCGGCGGGCAGCGGAAGGGGTTGGGCGGCGGGCAGATGACGAAGGTGCCGCCGTCCTCCATGTCCAGCAGCTGGCGCTTCAGGTTCTTAGCCTGGGCGCCGGCCTGCCAGGCGTGCGGCATGGTTTCGACGGCGTCCGGGCCATAGCCCTCGATCGCGTCGAACTTGAAGTCGATCCCCGGGGCCACGACCGCCTTGTCGTAGTTCAAGGTATCGCCGTTCGCCAGGGTCACCGTGCGGCCGTTTCCGTCGAGTCCCGCGGCGCGGTCGATGACCACTTCGATGCCGTAGTCCGCCGCCAGGGTATCGTAGCTGTGGCTGATCGATTCGAAGGAACGGAAGCCGCCGAGGTAGAGATTGGAGAAGAAACACGTACTGTAAGTCGGCGAATCGTTGATCAAGGTTACCGCGATGTCGTCGGAGCCCTTGGCCACGTAGCGGGCGACCGTCCCGCCGCCGGCGCCGCCGCCGATGACCACGACCCGCGCCTTGGCCGCTCCCAAGACCGCCGGGGCGGCGAGGCTGGCGGCGGCTGCCGCGGCCGAAACCGTGATGACCTTGCTGCCGAAGTCTCGGCGCGTCATAGTCCTGTTCGTCATTGGGCGCTCTCCTTTGGCGTTTGACTCGCAAAATATCGCGCCAAGGCGGCCATTTCCTCGTCTCCGAGCGAGGCCGCTACGTTGCGCATTGCAGCGTTTTCGCGCGCGCCATGCTTGTACATGGCAAGGATCTCGACGAACTTGTCCTCGGGCCAGCCGAAGATCGCCGGAATTTGGCCGGCGCTTTCATCGAGACGGTGACAAGTCAGACATTCCCCGGAAAGGTATTCCCCATAGGCGTACAGGTCTTCGGCCTGTGCTTCTATTTGGCACACGAACAGCAAAACGGCGAATGGCCGAAGAACGGATCCCTTCAATGCCGCCATGCGAGTCCTTCTGATTTTTGTCTGTCCGCCGTCGGGCCTCGGGCGAGCTTATGCCACTTGGACGCGGCTGGAACATTAAATCAAAAGCCACCAACACATTCGGTCTTGATAGATTATATCATTCATATATGATTGCAAGCTCGACAGGGTCTGGAACCGAGATCAAGAGAGGCAACCTGCCTGTCAAAAGGCCTCGGACCGAAAAGAAAAAGCAGGGCAACTGATCGGTGAACCGGAAACGGCTTCGGGAGGACAAAGTGACCCGAAAACTAATCACGCTTATGCTGGCTGGGGTGACGAGTGCGGGCTTGATGACCGCGTGCGGGAGTTTGGATGCGGCGGATCAATCGGCGCCGGCCGAGACCCAGACGGCCGAGGCGGACATGGTGGTCGCCTACGAGGTGGTCGACGGCGCTGCGATTCCCCAGGCCTTGACCGATCAGGCTGGAGATCCGGACAACGGTCGAGCGGTCGCGATCCATCGCAAAAAGGGTAACTGTCTTGCCTGCCACATTCTGCCGATTCCCGAGCAGTCGTTTCACGGTGAAATCGGCCCCGACCTGAACGGGGTGGCCAGCCGCTACGACGCGGGCGAGCTGCGCTTGCGTCTCGTCGACCCCAAGGTCCTCAATGCGGATACCATCATGCCGTCCTATTACAGGAACGACGGCTATCATCGCGTGTTGAAGGACTTCCAGGGCAAGACCCTGCTCAGCGCACAGGAGGTGGAAGACATCATCGCTTACCTTCAAACACTGAAGGAGCAGTGATACCGTCGACACCCGGACCTGGATTTTCGAGCTGGGCGAAATCGCATCAGGAACAAGGACAGCAAGGACATGTCGATGAAAATCTCAAAGCTGCTTGAAGATGTGTCCCGCCGGCAGCTTCTCGTGGCTGCCGGTCAGGGAAGCGCGGTCGTGGCGACCATGACGCTCCTGCCGGGCCGCCTTCGGGCCGAATTCCCGACGCTCTACGAGGCGATCAATTCGGTGACCGGAGACGCCAGTCCCGCGGAAGGGCGGATCGAGCTCACGTTGCCGCAGATCGCCGAGAACGGAAACACCGTTCCCATAGAAATTAGCGTCGACAGCCCGATGAGCGAAGCGGACTACGTCAAATCGGTCCATGTTTTCGCCGACGGCAACCCCAACCCCAACGTCGCAACCTATCACTTCACGCCGGCCAACGGCGCGGCACGCTTCGCGGCACGCATCCGACTGGCCAAGACCCAAAACGTGATCGCCGTGGCCGAGATGAGCAACGGCGATCTCTACATGGCGAAGTCCGAGGTGAAGGTCACCATCGGCGGCTGCGGCGGCTGAGCGAAAAGGAGGATGGACCGGTGGCAAGTGTCAAACCCCGCGTGAAGGTTCCCAAATCCGCTGCAAAGGGCGAAATCATCGAGATCAAGACCCTGATCTCCCACGTGATGGAGACCGGTCAGCGCAAGGACAAGAAGACCGGCGAGAAGATTCCGCGACAAATCATCAACAAGTTCACCTGCACCTTCAATGGCACGCCGGTGTTCTCCTCCGACTGGCAACCGGCGGTGGCCGCCAATCCCTATCTGGCGTTCTCCTACAGCGTTGTAGAAAGCGGCACGTTCCACTTCGAGTGGGTCGACGACGACGGTTCGGTCTACGTCAAGGACGTCGAGTTGAAGGTGAACTGACAAGCTTCGGCACCGCAATGGATCATCGGGAGGATTCACGATGGGGCGCAAGTTCTGGATTACCGTAACGGCCGTCGGCTTCGGCCTGTCTGCCGCAACCAGCGCACTGGCGGACGAAATGGATTGGGGCTCCTACCAGGTCGGCGAAAAGCGCAGCGGTTACACCTTCGCGAAGCCGGAGACTCGAGCCATCCAGGACGACGAGTTCGAGAACCCGGCCTTCCTCTGGGTGGACTACGGCGAAGAGCTCTGGGACACGGTCGACGGGACCGAAGGCAAGGCCTGCGCGAGCTGCCACGAAAGCGCGTCTCAGTCGATGGCAGCGGTCGGCACCTCCTATCCCGTCTTTGCGCCCGAGCTCGGCAAGCCGATCAACGTCGAGCAGCGGATCAACCAGTGCCGCACGGAGCGCATGGGCGCCGAGCCCTGGAAGTGGGAGTCGCGCGAGCTTTTGGCGATGACCATCTACGTGAAGAACCAAAGCCAAGGCGAGCCGGTCAATGTCGTCCTGAGCGACGAGCTGATGCCGTTCTACGAGAAGGGTGAGGAATTCTACAATCAGCGGCGCGGCCAGCTCGACATGGCCTGTTCGAACTGCCATGTGGATTTTGCCGGCGGCCAGTTGCGGGCCAATATCCTGACCCAGGGGCAGCCGAACGGCTTTCCGACATATCGTCTCAAGTGGCAAAAGGTCGGCTCCCTGCACCGGCGGTTCCGCGGCTGCAACAAGCAGGTGCGCGCCAAACCCTACGCCAACGGTTCCGACGAATACGTCAATCTGGAGCTCTTCTTGACGCATCGGGCGAACGGCTTGCCGGTGGAGACGCCGTCGGTGAGAAACTGACGCCGTTTTGTCTTGTTGGATTTGTGGGCAGGGGGCGCATTCATAGGCGCCCCCTTTGCTTGCCGG
>CALJXB010000261.1 GCA_937974415.1 uncultured Kiloniellales bacterium | reverse complement strand
CGGCGACAGGGTGAGGTGGGGCTTGGCCTTGCCGCTCCCCTTGGCGCCCGCCTTGGCGGATCGCGGCGCCGGCACCCGCTCCAGAAAGACCTCGAAGGCCGCGGCGGGTCCTTTCAGCTCCAGGCGCCTCAGCACCTTCGGATGAACCTCGCCGAAGTGTGCCAGCACGTTGGGCCCGAGCCGCAGCACGCCGGAGCGCCCCGGGTGATACCAGCCCGGCGCGTCGGCGGTCGCCTGCAGGTTGGCGGTGGGCGCGCCACAGGCCTCAAGCACCGCCAGCGCGTCGGCTTTGGCGTCGAAGGCGTCGAGCGGCCGCGGCGGCTCCGACCAGTGGCGCGGGCCGCTCTCGCCGCCGCGCAGGCCCGCGGCCACCAGGACCTGGCCCTCGGGCGTGTCGTCGCGGTATTCCGGCCCGACCTCGAAGAGCGCAGCCTCGGGGAAGCCCCGGTCGGCGTTCCTCGCCGCCGCCGCGATCAGGTTGGGCAGCAGGGAGGGGCGCATGACCTCGAGATCCACGCTGATCGGGTTGGCCAGGCGCAGGCTCTCCGGCGTCTCGCCGAAGAGCGCCGCAGCCTTGGCGTCGAGGAAGGAAAAGGTAACCGCCTCGTGCATGCCGCGCCAGGCGAGCGCCGTGCGGGCCGCCGCCACGTGGCGCTGGCCGAGGCTCAAGGCCGGCAGCGGCAGGGTGGTGTCGAGCACGGTCGGGGACATGGGCAAGTGCTCGAAGCCATGTAGGCGCAAGACCTCTTCCACAACGCAGGCTTCGCCTTCCACGTCCGGGCGCCACAACGGCACCTGGACCTGCCAGGAGCCTGCGCCGTCGGACAGTTCGAAGCCGAGGTCGGCCAGGATGCGCCGCTGCTCGTCCTCCGCGACGGCGCAGCCGCCGAGGCTTTCCACCCGGCTCGGCCGGTAGTCGATGGAGCAGCGCTCGCGCGGGATCTCGCCGGCCGCGGTGGTTTCGCTCGCCGCACCGCCGCAAATCTCGGTGATCAGCTTGGCAGCCACTGACACGCCCCAATCGGCGCCCTCCGGGTCGAGACCGCGCTCGAAGCGGTAGCGGGCGTCGGAGATGATGCCGAGCTTGCGGCCGGTGGCGGCGACCCGCACGGGATCGAAGAGGGCCACCTCGAGGAACACCTCGGTCGTGGCCTCGGTGCAGCCCGACAGCTCACCGCCCATGACGCCGCCGATGCCTTGCGGGCCCGTCTCGTCGGCAATCACCACCATCTCGGGGTCGAGGGCGTAGGTCTTTTCGTCGAGCGCCAGGATTTCCTCGCCGTCGCGAGCCATGCGCATGGTGAGGTCGCCCTTGAGCTTGTCGGCGTCGAAGACATGGAGCGGCCGGCCGAGGTCGAAGGTGACGAAGTTGGTGATGTCGACCAGGGCGGAGATCGGCCTGAGCCCAATGGACCTGAGACGGTCTTGCAGCCACTTGGGGCTGGGGCCGTTGGTGACGCCGCTGAAGGTCTTGCCGGCCACGTAGGGGCAGGCGTGCTGGAGATCCTCCCGCAGGTCGCGCCGCCATTTCACCCGGCTCTCGCCGGCAACGTCGATGCGCGGCACCTCGAAAGGCAGGAGCCGGCCGAGGCCCGCTGCCGCCAGATCCCGGGCGACGCCGCGAACGCCGAGGCAGTCGCCTCGGTTCGGCGTGATGGCGATGTCGATCACCGGGTCGTCGAGGCCGAGCAGCCTGGCGAAGGACTCGCCGACGGTTGCGTCGTCGTCCAGCTCGATGATGCCCTCGTGCTCGTCGGACAGGCCGACCTCGCGCTCGGAGAGCAGCATGCCGTTCGATTCCTCGCCGCGGATCACGCCCTTCTTGAGCAGGAGGTCGGTGCCCGGGATGTAGCTGCCGGCCGGGGCGAAAACCCCCTTCATGCCGGTGCGCGCATTGGGACCGCCGCAGACCACCTGGACCTCGCCGGCCCCGGTCTCGACGATACAGACCTTGAGGCGGTCGGCGTCGGGGTGGGGCCGCGCCTCTTTCACATAGCCCACAGTGAAGGGCGCCAGCGCCGCCGCCCGGTCCTCCACCTCCTCCACCTCGAGGCCGATCATGGAGAGCTTATCGACGACCACCGCCAGGGGCGCGTCGGTCTCCAGATGGGTCTTTAGCCAGCTCAGGGTGAACTTCATGGCCCTCGGGTCCCGGGAGGTCGGATTCGGCGCGGATTATGTCCCAGATCGGAGCCGCGGGGGCAAGCTGCTTATGGGGCCAGCCGGGCGCGAGCCTCACAGCACATAGTCGTGCTGCGGCATGTCCAGCAGGCGCCGCAGCGCCACGTGACCCTTTGCCGGCTCGGCCCGGCGGCCGACGGCGCGCCGCTTGGCCCGGTTCAGCCGGCGGCGCAGGGCCGCGTGACGCCCGGCGCGCAAGGCCGAGACGTCGACCTGGCCATCCGCCAAGACGTCCGCCGGGCAGTCCCACAGCCGGCTCCGCATGCGGCCGATGCCGGGTTGCGGCCCCAGGGCGAACAGCCGATCGGGCGCCGCCAGGGCGAGGTTCGTCAGATCGCCTTCTGCCCGACGCAGCAGGCTCTGAGACTCGCGCTCCCACCCACAGCCTCGGAAGACGCGGAACTTCGCCAAGTTCAGCAGCGGCAGCGGCAGCACCACGTCGTAAAGATTGAGCGCGATGCCATAGGGGCTGAGGCTGCGCCGTCGGCGCAAGCGCAGGACCTGGCCGCGGTCCGGCAAGACCGCCTCGTAGAGGCAAGCCAAGGTCTCGGGCGCGAGCCGCCCGGCGTTGGCGATCACCTGGCACAGCAGCGTCTTGACCTCGGCATGGGCCGGAGAGGCGAGATCGGCAGTGCGGTTCTCGCGCAGCAACGCCAGGCCGCCATCGGCCCGCAGCCGATGGTCCAGCTCCTGCACTTTGCAGCGGAAGTCGTAGCGCCGGAGAACGAGGTTATAGCGGTCGTCCCTCACCTCGTAGCCGCGCCGGCGGATGAAGGCGCGCAATACCACCCGCTCCGGCGCCCCGAGCGTGCCGTTGGCGAAGCCCTTGGCCTGCCACACCTGACCCTTCTCGACCTCAAGGGTGGCGCGGGGCCGGCCGTCGCGGTCGCGCAGGGAATAGATCTCGCAAGACCCGCGCGCCACGGCCTCGGGATAGCCGTAGCCGCCGACGCAGTGGTGCATGCGCGAGCCCTCGTCTGCCAAACTCTCAGGCGACGTGAGCCGTACGACGTCGGCACCGCCGGCGGTCCGAAAAACCGGAACGGCACCCCGGGCGATCGCAGCCCGCCGCCGGGCGGTGTAGACGTCGCGGCGGCTCTTGCGAAGCCGGGCCTCGGCCGTCTCGAAGGTGAGCCGCTCCAGGGAGGTCAGGCTTCCCTGCCGCAGTTCGGCCTCGAGCAACGCCGTTACGCGGGTGAGCCGCTTCCGCAGGCTGGCGCCGAGGCGCAGGACGACAACCTCGTCGCCCCGCTCCAGGGCCGCCGCGCACCAGGCCGGCACCTCGCCGCCGAAGGACCGCGGCACCACATCGTCGATGGAATCGGGGGAATCGGGCCGGACCAGGACGAACGTACCCGACGCCGGGTCCCTCAGGATCCGGTCGGTGAGATCGTAGTGTTTCAGTATCCAGCGCCGCGCCGGGCCGCGCAGCCAACGCTGGAGCTCGGGCCTAGCAGTCTGCTGGGCGAGGTCGTCGACGAAGCGGGCGACCTCTTGGGCGTTCAGGACGTTTCGAGAAGACATGGCTCATG
>CALJXB010000260.1 GCA_937974415.1 uncultured Kiloniellales bacterium | reverse complement strand
CGGCGGGAGAATCGCGCCTGCAGTCGTGCCGTGCACGCCCCCAGGAGCGAATTCCCGGGTTTGCCCCTGCAGACCCCAATGCGAGCTAGAGGGTCGGCCGCGACGGGAAATGACTCCACTCCGCGCGGAAATCGCCTAATCTTCGGAACACAAACCGATATCGATTGTTGAGGTATCACTGGGCGTATATCGAGGGTCGTTAGAAAGTTCGTGGGCCCGGGCCTAAACGGCTAGCCAAAGGTCCACATTCCGGCGCCGCGGAAGGGGAAGAATTCGTGGCCGCGGTATCAGAAGTTGCAAGATTGAAACCACGTACCGCCGCGACTGGCTTTCGGTGGAGCTCGGCCGTGGAAGAGGAACGGGAACGCAATACGAAGCTCACGGACGTCCTGGACTCCGTTGAGACAACCCTCGAGCGATATCGACAGCAGGGTCGACGCCTCGAGGGGTATAAGGGCCAAGCTCTTATAGAGTTGCAGCAGCTAAAAATTGCGCTGGATCGCACGCGCTCCGGCCCGCCGCGCCTAATCTGGCGTGTGTTCGACCCGAGATCCTTTGCCGAGCGGGCCGGTTTGATCGATCGGCTGGATGCCGTCATAGCCGTGATGGAGCATGACGGCGAGGAGAGCGCCCGGCCTAACAGCGCCAACAAACTTGCCCTCGCTTTTCGGCGCCGGGGTACCGGTAAAGCCATTGCCTACTCTACCGTGGCAGGCTCGGCCCTCGCTGCGGCCTTCGTCGCGTTCATAGTCCATGGCAACGCCGAAAACGACCCGATCGTCGACGGTCTGATTCGTGCGCAGGCCGGAACGGGCTTGGTCGAAACCTCGGACGGTCGGTCCGGCGGGCAACCGACCCGCATTGAAACGTCGACCGAAGCGACGGTGAAGCGGCCCGCCGCCGGCACCGCCGCCTCCGGTCCTGCGTCTCCGCTGGAAGTGGAGCTGCAAGGCGGTACTCCGACTTCGCTCAACGGTTCCGAGGTGGCGATCGCCGATACGATAGCCCCCATCGCCGCGCCCTACAGTGCGGCCAAGGAGGTGGCGCTGCTGCTGGCTCACGCCGAGGATCAAATCGCCGACTTGGCGCTCACGACCCCGAGGGGCGACAACGCGTACGAAACCTACCAGATTGTCCTATCTCTCCAGCCGGACAACCGGGACGCTCTCGCCGGCTTCGAGCGGATCGCCCTGAAGTATGTAGAACTGACCGACAGAGCGGTCGCTAAAGGTGACCTAATAATGGCCGATCGTTATGTCGGAAAGGCCAAGGAACTCGCGCCCGGGCACCCTTCCGTCCGGGCCCTGGTCGTTCCCACGAAATCGGCCCGGCGCCCGAGCGAGGATGAATCCCGACATTCGGCTATCCCGAACGGCACCGCGGAAAGTCAGCAGACCCCAAGCGAGTTCGAGGCCTCGACCGAAGACGGCGCGGCTTCGAACGCCCTTTCTTCGTTGGCGTATCGAAAAAGTTCGGCCGGAGGCTCCGGCGAGTCGATTACGACATCGGTAGAGGAGCTCATGGCGACGCTCGAGCCCGTCCCCGTCAAGGCGGGCGGTGTTGACCAGGATCTCGACACAGAGATGATCGAGATGCTTCCCCTGGTTGTGCCGGTCTACCCAAGCAAGCTCTTCGCTCCCTATAAGGAGCCGGCCCAGCGGTCGGACGGCCGAGATGTGGCTGGCAGGAGCGGGGGTAATTCGGCTGGCGGTGCCGCAAGCGGCGGTTCCGGGAGCGGTGGTTCGGCTAGCGGCGGGTCGGGGGCCGGGGCTTCCGGCGGCGGCGAGTCGGGCGGCGGCGGTTCGGCCGGCGGCGAGTCGGGCGGTGGCGGTTCGAGCGGTGGCGGTTCGGCCGGTGACGGTTCGAGCGGCGGCGGTTCGGCCGGCGGCGGTTCGGCTGGCGGTGGCCAGGGCAAGGGCAAAGGCGGCGGTCAGGGCAAGGGCGGCGGTAATGGAACTGGGGGCGGTAATGGAAAGGGCGGCAAGAAGTGAGCCGTTGAGACCCTGACGGTTGAGGGTCGCAAGGTAAGCCTGGGAAGAGCTGCGAATGCATCCGCCGTCGGGGCGAAGCGTAAGCCGAAACCCGGGGTCACAGCATCTGCGATCAGCTGGGCGCATACGGGACTTCGCGTGACCGATTGGTCAAACGGCGCCGGGGTCCCCGTTGTCCGGGTATGGCGCTTGTTGCACTGCCAGCGCGGTCCCGTCTCCAAAGTTCGACGCTGGGTACTAAGCGGACGTGCTCCGCGAAGCCCGATTGGTCGCTGAAATGCCGGGAGTCAATGTGCCGCTGCGGGATCCGTCTGCGGCATTGCAGGCAGTGAAGGCCTCGCTTCCCTTCATGGTCGCGGGAATCGTCCGGACGGCGCACGGTTGGCCTTTGCTGCCGCCTGCGTTGATCTCGTCGCTTTGGGTTTAGGAGGTTTTGAGCCACACTTCGGGCAGGCGACAACCTCCTTTTTCAAGTCGTAGTACTTGCACTCGCACTCCGGGCAGACATGCTTCCGCCCACGCTCTGATCTGTTCATCTTTTCGGAGTCCTCGATTAACGTGTGCGGCAGGGCCGCTTATTGGCAGGGACCGGCAACAATCGATTACGCCCGCCTGCTGCCGGGTTGACCGGCAAGTGGGGGGCACAACTGCGCGAAGTGGCAAACCTTGAATGTCCGATGGCCCACCGAAGACGCCAGCCACCCATTTGCTGGGACGGTCTGTTCAAGCGTGCCTAGTCGGCCGGTTGAAGATTGACGGCCTTCGGACCGCGAGCATCCTGTTGGACTTCGAAGCTCAACCTGTCCCCTTCGGCGATGTACCTCAGATTTGATTGCTCGACCGCCGAACTGTGAACGAAGACGAACTGTGAACGAAAACGTCCCTTTCCCCATCATCCGGGGGGATGAAGCCGAACCCCCTCGTCGTATGGAAAAACTTTACCGTTCCTGTCGTCATTCGCCGTTGCCCCATACATGAATTGCCCGCCCAAGCAGCACGCTTCGGCGGAGCGCCAGTACATAAGGATTCGGAAGAAGCTCTCAGAGACGCAAGGGGGGGCGGCTTTTCGAGGTCTGCCGTCGTCGAGTATGCGACTGTCACCATCTATCATATGCGCATGCGGCGAGCCGAATGCCAGCTGTTTTCTCAAGCAGAAGGGGAAAGTCGTTTCCCGAAAATGGCCTCGGCGTCCGGTGCCGAGTGGAACCGAACGGGAGCAAAGAAGGCCGTGCCAGTCGAGTAATCCATTGACTTTGCCCGACGCGCCTTTACCTTTGATTTGGGTCTTCGCATGGATTTCTCTGCGTCCTAAGCTCACCCGTATCCACATCGAGCCTGGCTGCCCAGTGACGTTCGTTTGAAGCGCCACCGGCGCTCGGAATGGTCCGAACGCTAAATCTGGCCTGGAGAGCCATATGGAATAAGGGCCGGCGAATGGCTGATTGCCATCGGGAATTGCAGCTGCATTTCGCCGGCTAGACACATCCGAGGACTGGACGACTAACGGTCTGCATGCTCGCCCAGGATATCGCCCAAGGATCTTGGGCGAGTGACCTGGGCGTCGTCGGGCAGGCGTCGTCGGGCGCGAGCAGATCCCGGCCGAGATCGATCTGAAAATCGAAACTGCACTTCAGACCTCGGATGCCAGCGGCGAGCACGTTCGCCTGCTGGTCGTTGAACTCGACGAAAAGACCGTGACCTTGGATGCCAACCATCCGTTGGCTGGCAAGGCACTGACGTTCGGGCTGGAGCTTGTCGGATTCGTGCCCTAGCCTGCTGGCCTTGCCATAAGTGTCGTTGGGCCGTTCTGTCGATGGAACCCGATCCGTCGCTAGCGGCCTTGGTCAAATCTTCACCTTTGTAGAGTGATCTAGCGCTACATGCAGACTTCACCGTCATCCCCCGCGACAGGCGCCGCCGAGCGTTACTGCCTGCTCGAGACAATTCCCTTCGTTTTGGCACACCTTGCCTGTCTTGCCGCCGTCTGGACCGGCGTCCATGCGACCGACCTGATGATCGCCGTGGGACTCTATTCCTTGAGGATGTTCGGGATAACCGCCGGCTATCACCGCTATTTCTCGCACCGCAGCTTCAAGACCAGCCGGACCTTCGCATTCATCCTGGCTTTTCTGGCGCAAAGTTCCGCCCAACGCGGCATCCTATGGTGGGCCGGCAACCACAGACAGCATCATCGCTTCTCGGATACCGACAAAGACGTCCACTCTCCCATAATGCGCGGATTCTGGCACGCCCATCTCGGCTGGTTCTTCACTGAGCAGCATAAGCGCACCAATCTGGCCGCTGTGCCGGACCTGGCGAAGTTCCCCGAGCTGGTCTGGCTGGACCGGCACCCCTATTTGCCGGCCGTTCTGACGGGCCTTTTGGTCTGGCTTTTGGCCGGCTGGTCCGGATTGGTAGTCGGATTTTTCTGGTCCACGGTCGTATTGTGGCACGCGACTTTTTCGATCAACTCATTCGCCCACCTAATCGGCCGACGGCGTTATGTGACAGGCGACCAATCGCGCAATAGTTTGTGCTTGGCGCTGCTGACCTTCGGAGAGGGTTGGCACAACAATCACCATCATTACCAAAGCGCGGCTCGCCAAGGTTTCCGGTGGTACGAAGTCGACGTGAGTTACTACATTCTGAAGGCGCTGGCGGCGGCAAACCTGGTGTGGGATCTGCACAGCCCGCCCCGGCATGTCGTGCGAAGCGAGCAGAGGTTGCGCCGGGCGGTGGTGGAAAGGGCTGCAGGTCAGTTGGCCGCGAGCTTTCAGGTCGAGCAAATCGCTGCCCAGCTGCACGCGATGCTGTCCGAAAAGCGCGCCAGCCTGAACGCGTCCATAGACGAACTACAGGACGACTTTGCCGAGATCGTCGAGAGCTTGCGCCATAAATACGACGAAAAGATCGAGGCGGCGCGTCACGAGCTGCACGAAGCAATGCGAAGCGTGAACCTTGGTGCCATGCCGACCATGGCGGACCTTGGCGCCCGCGCCGATGCGATGTTCGTCCGCAACCCCTCCATGAGCGACATTGTGGAACGTGCGCGACAAATCCTGATCGACGATGTCTTCGAGGCCCTGCTTAGGCAAGAGGCCGTGGCGGTTGCCGCAAGACCTTAATGACGGCCCGAACGGTGCTTGGGACGCATGAGCGGACCGGGGCATGCCGGGCGCGCCAGGGCGAATTTACTTGCCTTCCCGCCGTTAGATGGCCATTTATGACGCATCGAAGATCTGTCGAATTGCACTGGGTGTGCCCGGAATTCTGCGACTTCGGGTGGGGTATCGGTTCTTCTCCCGCTGCTGGTTTGATGCGGTAGGCGTTCGAGCCTGCAAGATGGCTAAACGGTCAGATATAGCCTCGCCAGGCGAGGCTGCTTGACCGTCGTCGTCCGGCCGCAAGAGCAAGGCGTCTGAGTGAGTCAGGAGGCGCGTTGTCACGGTGTCGATGGCCTGCCTTTACACCACCATCGATATAGGGAACACCCATGACGGTTCCGACAGCATGAAGAGCGCTTGGACTTGCGCTGTTGCCGGGGGGCCGATCATTATGCCTGACAGGCTGTCTCTCTGTTTTAGTGACCATGGGAAAGGATAGTATGGCCCGCAGAACCAACTACAAATTCGATCGCTTGGAACGTGAACGGCAAAAGGCCGCCAAGAAAGCCGCCCGTGCCGAGGCCAAGAAGGAAAAAGCCGATCAGAGGAAGGAAGATCCCGCAGATCAGGCAGATCAGGCAGATCAGGCAGGTCCGGCAGATCCGGCAGATTCGGCAGATTCGGAATTGCCCGATCGTCCACCGGAGTGAAGCGACGCGTGGGTTCCGAA
>CALJXB010000259.1 GCA_937974415.1 uncultured Kiloniellales bacterium | reverse complement strand
GGGTTCTGGGCCTCCGGTGTGGCGGCGAAGAGCTGTATGAGATACTGCGCCTTGGCCGCGGCCTCCGGCCAAGTCTCCGCCGGGGCGGCCAGGAGAAGCTTCTCGAGTTCTTCCTGGCGGCGTCGCAGGGCCGCTTGGTCGACCTGAAACTCGTGGAGGCGCTGGCGGCGAATGTCTGTCGCTATCTGGGCTGCCATGCCGCGGTGCTCATCGAGGTCGACTGGTTCGTCCGTCATGGCCCTAACCTCTTTCGTCTAGTCGCTGGTTCGAATTAGGCTGGCTCACAGCATTCTGGCCGTCGATTTCATCCGTGTGATCCAGCCGCGGACAGGTGTGACTTATTCAAGGAACACGAGCTGCCGCATTTGCGGTGGCCGTTCGGCCGCCCGCATGAGGTCCGCCGTAAAGCTCTCGATTTCGCGCCGCCTAAGCCAGGAAGCATAGGGAACGGCATCGTTAAATGCCTCCAGGTTTGAGGCCGTGCGTGTGCGGAGCTCATTTAGCGCTCGGCGAATCTCTCCATGTCCGGCTTGTCCTAAGCTGTTCATTCAAATGCCTCTCTGGGTCCGAAACATCTGGCGGCCATCTGACGTGTGTCTCAGTCTAATTTGCTCAAGGTAGAACGCAGCCATCACCTTGTTGCCGGTACGGCCGGTTACAATTCCAGCTGTTTCCGGAATAGTCGACGTGAGCGTTCTCCGGCAGCCCTACAGCTACGCAAGCCTCGTCGACGGCTCGATAGCCGCGCTCGCACCTCCACCCCGACCCATAGGAGGAGGAGTCTACGAAATAACCATTCTCCGGCACCTTTACGGCCAAGCACGTCTCGTGAGTCGCTCTGTATCCGCGATCGCATTTCCATCCACGGCCGTAATCGGAGTTCACCAAATAGCCGTTCGCAGGCACAACGATGGCGGCGCAGGCTTCGCCGACCGCTCGATACCCGCGATCGCATTTCCATACATTGCCGGACGGGTCGAGAAAAGCATTCGGCGGCACCTCGACGGCTGTGCAAACCCCACCGACCTCTCGATATCCATGGTTACACTCCCAACCGCGCCCGTAAGACCGACGTGTAGGAAATGCGTTCGCGGGTACGTTAACGGCCGCGCAGGTCCCGTCGACCTCCCGATAGTCGCGATCGCACTCCCATCCCTGCCCATAGCTCTTGGTATGGGCATTCTCGGGCATCCCGGCCGAAATGCTTTGGGCGAGCACAACGCCGGGAGCGGCCGCAATTAGAACCCAAAGAGCCAGGAAGCAAACGGCAATGGCGCGTGGTCGTCGCCTTCTATTCATGGATCATTCCTTCTTGAGGATGGTGAACATCGCAAGGGAATCACTCCTGGCGGCATTGGCCAAGGCGCACAACTAAACTTCTATTGTGGCATGAACGCCCAACCCTAATAAATATATAGTGATTGCGCAAGTATTTTACAATAGTTTACAATATATTTTTCTTGCGGAATTTTCAGAAGTAAAACCATAATAAACACATACCATAATTATTGACCATTTTTTTCTTATAGTAATTGCGGTTTTATTTGGAGTATGGCTTAAGTATGTGCGTTGGTCTGTGCTAAGGCCCGGGAGAGCGTAGATAGGCGGGTTCATGGCCATGCAAGTACGGCAGCGGAGCCGCGGCAGGAGCCCTCTTGGGCTCTCTGAAACTTCTAGCCCTCCCAGCCGGCCTTCCTGAGGCCGTCGAGGAAGAACGCCAGGGTGTCGGGATCCGCGAAGGCGTAAGTCGCCTCGAAATAGGTGCGGGTCGGCGCGGGGAAATGGCGCTTCGTTTCCGCGAAGGCGGCTTTGGCGCCCGCGATGTCGCCCTTGTGCGCCAGGGCTGAGGCGAGCCGGTGGCCGGCGCGTGAGTTGGCCGGGTTTTCCGCCAAGGCTTTACGGGCGCAGTCCGCCGCGGCTTCGAAGTCCTTCAGGACCAGATGAGCGAGCGCCAGCTGGGCCCAGAAAACCGTGACCTCAAGGTCGCGGGGGCTCAGGCGCAGGGCCCGAGTTATCGCCTCGATACCCTCCCCCGGGCGTCCGGCAAAGACCAGCGAGTAACCCAACGCCAGATGGCCGATGGCATAGGACGGATTGAGCGCGATCGCGCGCGCCGCCTCTTCGGCGCCCCGTTCGGGCTGATGGTTCAAGACGTTCAAGGTGGACAGCACCGATCGCGAAAGCGCCTCGTTGGGGTCGAGGGCGGTGGCGCGTTGCGCCGCCGCCATGCCGTCGGCGATGGAACGGGCCGGATCGTCGCTCCAGCCCATGATCACACCGTACATGTGAGTCTCCGCGATATGGGCATGGGCTGGGCCGGACAGGGGATCGATCTCGAGCGATTGCTCCATGTAGGCGCGCGCCCGGACCATGTCCCCTTCGGTGAAGCGGTGGCAGTGCCAGCAGCCGCGCTGCAGCAGGTCCCAGGCGCTCAGCTCGGCAGGCCGCTTGCGCACGGCCCTCCGCTGCTCGGCCCGGCCCATTTCGGGGACCATATGGGCGACGATGCGCTCGGTAATCTCGTCCTGCAGATCGAAGATATCGACCAGCTCCCGGTCGTAGCGGTCGGCCCAGAGATGGGCGCCGGTCTCGGCGTCGATCAGCTGGCCGGTGATGCGCACCCGCTGGCCCGCCTTGCGCACGCTGCCCGCCAGCACAGAGCGGGCGCCCAGGTCGCGCGCGACCCGCTGCACGTCGACCTTCTGGCCCTTGTAAGCGAAGCTCGAGTTGCGCGCGATAACCGGAAAGCTGCGCCACAGGGAAAGGGCGGTGATGATGTCCTCGGTGATGCCGTCGGCGAAGTAGTCCTGTTCCGGGTCGCCGCTCATGTTGTCGAAGGGCAGGACGGCGATGGCCGGCTTGTCGGCGAAGCCCGGCGGCGCCGCAGAGTCGATCGCCTCGTGATCGCCCTCCAGGCGGACGCGATAGACCCGCAGCGGCTTGGCGATGTTCTTCACCGCGTGCTCGCCCGCGTCCTCGAAGTGGGCGTCCACCTTGCCCGCGACTTGGTCGTGGACGAGCCCGCTCAGTGCGATGCCGCCCGGCGCGGCCAGAGCTTCGAGGCGGGCCGCCACATTGACGCCGTCGCCGTAGATGTCGCCTTCGTCGACGACGATGTCGCCCGAGTTGATGCCGATGCGGAATGTGAGGGGTTTTGCGCCGGGATTCTCCTCAGAACGGGTCTGCCAGGCGACGGCGCAGTCGACCGCATCGACGACGCTCTGGAACTCGACCAGCAGGCCGTCGCCCATGAGCTTGACGATGCGGCCCCGGTGGGCCGCGATCAGGGGCTCGAGCACGTCCTGGCGCAGCGCCTTGAGCGCGGCGATGGTGCCGGCTTCGTCCTCGCCCATGAGGCGGCTGTAGCCGACCACGTCGGCGGCCAGAATTGCGGCCAGCCTGCGTTCCAAAGCGCTCTCCCTCCACGCCGAGCCTAGCGGCCGGGCGCGGGAGAATCCATGGCGGCCGTAATATGCGTTCGTGACGGCCATGCCTCCCTTTCATCTTCGGCCACGATGGACCTAGGTGCGTCCCGCCCGTAGACTTCCGAGGCGCGATCCTCGAGGCGCGTTCCAAACGCCGAACCAAAAGGGCGTCATGTACGAGCGAAGCGATGAAGCCGACGAGGTCGTTGCCGTGGCGGGGACTTACTACACGGCGATGGTCGATAGCGATGCGGCGGAACTCAGGCGGGTGTTTCACCCCCGGGCCTCGGTGATCGGTAATTTCGACGGTGCCCTGGAGTTCACCGACCTGGACGGCTTCATCGCCGGCACGGCGGAGGCCAAGACCGGGGCGGGGCCCTTCGAGTATCGCGTGGAGGGGCTGGTGCTGGTGGGCGATACCGCCGTAATAACGGTCGGTGGCTACTGCTACGCCACCTGGTTCACGGACCACCTGTCGATGATCAAGATCGACGGGGCGTGGCGCATTGTCGCCAAGGCCTTCTACGCCCATCCGCCTGGCTGAGCAGAGGGTATCCTCCGACCCCGATCGGACGGTCCGGCCGCGGATGAAGCCAGCGACTTGGCAAGCCGAGAGTAAGCAGCACCATGATTCCCACCTTGACGACCGAGCGTCTGTTTATGCGCGCGCCGAGCGAGCAAGACTTTCCGGCCTACGAGTCCTTCTACGCGGACCCCGAAATGTCGCGCTTCTACGGGGGCCCGCTTCGGCCTGACGGGGCCTGGCGGCGGCTCGCGATGGACAGAGGCCATTGGTCGCTCAGGGGCTACGGCATGTGGTCGATCGAGCGGCGAAGCGACGGACAAACGATCGGCGGCTGCGGGTTCTGGTGGCCTGCGGGCTGGCCGAGAAAGGAACTGACTTGGTGGCTTCTGGCCTCGGCTCAAGGCGCCGGGTTCGCCACCGAGGCCTCCCGTGCCGCCATCGCCTACGCCTATGACGAGCTCGGCTGGGACCTCGTCGAGACCCACATGACCGATGAAAACCAAGCGGCCAGGAGTCTCGTCGTGCGCCTCGGCGGCACGGTGATCGCCCGCGAGAGGTTCCCGGACGGCCGCGAGCGCGACGTGTTCGCCCTGCCCCGAGAATGAGCGGAAGGGCGGCTGCGTTGGCGGCGGGCTCTGATCGCTCCCATTGTCCAGGGAACGAAAACCGCCGGTCGGCTCGTATCTCTAGAGTGGGAGTGGCTTCACCGCTTGCATTTCGCCGCGGCCGAAGATCGGAAGTGCCATTGGACCGGCCATTTGCTAGGCTTATCATTCGGGCGGTGCGCCTGTCGACGGGAGGAGGCGATAGGATGACGCGAAAATTGATGGCTTGCGGCCTCGCGCTGGCCGTGCTGGCTGGTTGCGCCAGCGTGGACGAGTCGGACGTCTACACGCCGGAGGAGCTGAGCCGGCTGGAGGACTATAAGCTCGTCACCATCGTTCACGCCGAGGAGGTCATGGTCGACCCCGAATCGCCGGGCATCATCGGCGCCGGCGCCGGCGCGGTCTCCGGTGGGCTCATCGGCTCCAGGGTCGGGGGCGACGGCGCGATTGCCGCGCTTGCCGTCATAGGCGGCCTCATCGGCTACGCCATCGAGCAGCAGGCCACCGACACGACGGCCACCCGTTATGTCGTCGACGTCGACGGCAGGCAGCAGGTCGTCGTGCAGAAGGACAGCGATGAGCCTCTCGCGCCGGGCGACACGGCCATGATGATCGGCGACTACGAGCCCCGGCTGGTGAAGGCGCCGCAGGAGATCATCGACTCGGCCCAGCAGAACAAGACCGCCAGCCGCACCCGCGTCAGCACGGAGACCGGAGAGATCCTGTTCAACGACGATCTGCAGCCTCTCCAGCCCGCTTCCCAAGGCGAACCGCAGGCCTCGTCCGGGAATGGCTATCAGGGCGGATCCTGGATAGAGCCCACGGCGAACGACCCCATCGAACCGGTGTCTCAACAGTGACGGCTGTGGTTCGCCGCTAAAGGGGCTCGCCCCGGTCGAGGGCGACCTCGCCGTTGATCGCCAGCTTCTCGAGCCGCCAGCACGCGTCCTCATCAA
>CALJXB010000258.1 GCA_937974415.1 uncultured Kiloniellales bacterium | reverse complement strand
GGAGGAGGACTACTGGCATCTGCGCGAGCACGTGCAGATCTGGGACGTCTCCTGCCAACGTCAGGTCGAGATCGCCGGCCGGGACGCCCGGCGCCTGGTGCAATGGATGACCCCGCGCGACATCGCACAGGCCAAGGTCGGACGGTGCCTCTATGTGCCGTTGGTCGACGAGACCGGCGGCATGATCAACGACCCGATACTGCTGAAGCTGGCCGACGACCGCTTCTGGCTCTCCATCGCCGACTCCGACGTCCTGCTCTGGGCGAAAGGCCTGGCTCTTGGTGCAGGCCTGGAGGTTGCAATCTCTGAGCCCGACGTCTCGCCGCTGGCCATCCAAGGGCCCAAGGCCGAAGGCCTCATGGCCCAAGTCTTCGGCGAGGCGGTGCGGCACATCGGCTTCTTTCGCTATGATACTTTCGATTTCAAGGGCAAGCGCCAGATCGTCGCCCGCTCGGGCTATTCCAGGCAGGACGGCTTCGAGATCTATCTCAGCGACCCTTCGCTGGGCGGAGAGCTCTGGGATGCGATCTGGCAGGCCGGGCAGGCCTTCGAGATCGCCCCCGGCAGCCCCAATCTGATCGACCGAATCGAGGCGGGGCTGCTGTCCTACGGCAACGAGATGACCCGCGAGAACAATCCGCTGGAGTGCGGCCTCGGCCGCTTTTGCCAGCTCGACGGCAGCGTTGCGTGCATCGGCCTGGAGGCGCTGCAGCGAATCGCACAGCAGGGCCTGCGCCGGCAAATGCGCGGCGTGCTGTTCGACGGCGGACCGGCGCCGCCCTGCGGCCAGCCTTGGCCGGTCCTCGCGGGCGGCCTGGAAGTCGGCCGTATCACCTCGGCCGCCTATTCGCCCTGGTTCCGGCAGAACGTCGGTCTGTCGATGATCGACCGAGGCTATTGGACACCCGGCCAGGAGGTGACCGTGTTCGCTACCGACGGGGAAAAGCGGACCGGCGAGGTTGTCGCGCTGCCGTTCGAACGCTCAGCGCGCTGACTCATCCAAGCGCGCGATCAGAACCTCCGCAAGCTTGCTCGCGGCCAGCGTCAAAGCCCCGGGGGCCGGCCCTATGACGGCGATGTGGTAGGTCAAGGCCTGACGAATCGGACGGCTGACGACGCCGCCCAGCTTCTCTTCGATCCGTGCCGTATAGGGATCCACGATCGCAAGCGACCCCGTGGCGCGGGCCAGCGAGGCCGCGATCGGCATGTTGGCGGCGAACAGCCTGGCCTTTTCATTGAGTCGGGCGGACAGGGCGCTGTCGATCTCGAGCATCTCGTCCGGGTAGACGCCGCCGAAGGTGACGAAGGTTTCACGCTCCGCGAGCTCTTCGAGATCGAACGGCCCACGCTGCCGCGCGAGCCGATGGCCGGAGGGAACGAGGCAGACGTAGGGCACCGAGACGTGGTGCAGCAGCTCGACGCCCTCGTACGGCGGCGAGCGCCCGACGATGCCGACGTCGAACTGGCGCATTTGCACGGCATCGACGATCGCCGGCGTGTTGCGGATCGCCGTCATGATGCGCACCTCCGGCCGCTCCCGGCAGAAGTCGCGAATGGCATCGGGAACGATGGTGTGGGAAAAGGCCGGGATGATGCCCAGCGACACCGCACCCCCCGCGGTCGAGCGCAGGGTGTCGGCCAGGTCCTGCAGGCGGTCCATGCCGATGAACATGGCTTCGATGGCCTGATGGAATCGGCGGGCCTCGACGGTCGCCACGATGCCACGCCCGGCCTTGCGAAAGAGCGGAAACCCAAGCGAGCGTTCGAGGTCGGCGATGAGCCGGCTCACACTCGGTTGCGAAATGTGAAGTGCCCTGGCTGCGCCGGTGATCGATCCGGCCCGCATGGTTGCCTTGAAGGCTTCGAGTTGTCTGAGGTTCATCTTCAGCCCTAACTGTATGACCGAGCAATTGCGCAATGGTTTGAGACCATCTCTTGCTTCCATATGTATAGTGAAAGCAAATGAATAATGCACAAAAACGCACTATCCAAATGATTGAAGCTGGATCGCGGACCTGGCATATTCCCTATCCAAGGGGGCCAGGCGAGACGTCTAGAATCGCCGCCTGGCGATCGCTCTGCATCGTCGTCCGAAGGAGAAATGATCTTGGCCGAAAACGGCGAAAGCAAGTGCTGCGGCCCGGGCTACGCCTCGCCGGCCGAGGCCATGAAGGCGCCGCGCGAGACGCTGCTCTACACGGTCGCGCTTTATATCGGCACCGGGATCCAGAAGCCGGACTATCTCGCCACCATTGACGCCGACCCCGCGAGTCCGACCTATAGCCAAGTGATCAGCCGGCTGGAGATGCCGGGCATCGGCGACGAGTTGCACCACATGGGCTGGAACGCCTGCTCGTCGTGCCACAACGACCCGACCAAGGAGCGGCGCTATCTCGTGGTGCCGGGGGTGCGCAGCACCAACCTGCATATCGTGGACTGCGCCAGCGACCCCAAGACCCCGCGCCTGCACAAGGTGATCGAGGGGGCCGAGATCAAGGCCAAGACGAACCTCTCGGCGCCCCACACCGTGCATTGCCTGGGCTCCGACATCATCATCTCCATGCTGGGCGACGCCAAGGGCGAGGCCCCCGGCGGCTTCTTGCACCTCGACGAGAACTTCGAGATCGTCGGGCGCTGGGAGAACGACATCACCGGCATGCTCTTCAACTACGACTTCTGGTACCAGCCGCGCCACAACGTCATGGTCTCCAGCGAATGGGCGGCGCCCAACACCTTCATGCCGGGCTTCGACCTGGAGGAGGTCGGTCACCTGAAGTACGGCCGGCGCATCCACTTCTGGGACTTCGAGAAGAAGTCCATCGTCAAGACCCACTACCTGGGCGAGGACGGGCTGATCCCGCTGGAGGTGCGCTTCCATCACGATCCCGACTCGCACCACGGCTTCGTCGGCGCCGCGCTCTCGGCCAACATCATTCACTGGTTCAAGCAGGACGGCGAATGGGTCTGGGAGAAAATCGTCGACGTGGAAAACCAGCCCCATCCCGAGTGGCCGATCCCGGTGCCGGGGGTGATCAGCGTGATCCTGATCTCGATGGACGACCGCTTCCTCTACTTCTGCAACTGGCTGCACGGCGACATCCGCCAGTACGACATCACCGATCCCCACGAGCCCAAGTTCACCGGCCAGGTCTGGATGGGAGGACTGTTAGGCAAGGCGCCGGAGGTCAACGGTCGCAAGATCACCGGCGGCCCGCAGATGATCCAGCTCTCCCTCGACGGCAAGCGGCTCTACGTCACCACCTCGCTCTTCTCCACCTGGGACAACCAGTTCTATCCCGAGATTCGCGAGAACGGCGGCTGCATGGTCATGGTCAACTGCGACACCGAGACCGGCGGCATGGAAATCGACAAAGACTTCTTCGTCGATTTCGGCAAGGAGCCCAATGGGCCGGCGCGCTGCCACGAGACGCGCTACCCCGGCGGCGACTGCACCTCGGATATCTGGCTGTGAGCGACCGTATGGTCACCATTACGCTTGCCAACCGGGATGGCGCGGCCTACCGGGTCGACCGACGCAAGCCGCTCCTGGCAACGCTGGAGGCGGCGGGGGTATCGCTCCCCTACGGCTGCCGCTATGGCGGCTGCATCTCCTGCGCGGCCAAGCTGCTCGACGGCGAGGTTGACCAGCGCGCCGGGGTGGCGCTCAATGGCCGCCAGCTGGCCAACGGCTACGTGCTCCTCTGCGTCGCCCGCCCGCTCGGCGACTGCACCTTCGATGTAGGTGTCGAGAGCCATGACAAGCTTTACCGGAACCCCTTCGCCGACCCGCTTCAGCCGCACGAGCTGAAACCGGGCATCGCGACCTTGCCGAGGGACCCGTCATGAGCGTCGGCGCCCACATGAACCACGACGAGGACTACCCGTCCGACTATCTCGCCGGGATCCTGAAATCGGTGAAGACCATCGCCATGGTGGGCGCCAGCCCCGATCCGACGGCCTTCAGCTATGGCGTGCTCCGGGTCCTGCACGAGACGGGTTACGACATGATTCCCGTCAATCCGAGGGAAGCCGGGAACGAGATTCGCGGCCTGAAAGTCTATGCCTCGCTCGAGGACATCGATCGGCCGGTCGACATGGTGGAGGTCTTCCGCAGCCCGGACGCGCTTTACGGCGTTGCCGAACAGGCGGTGGCGATCGGCGCCAAGGTCCTGTGGGCCCAGATCGGCGTGCGCGACGACGCTGCGGCGCGGCTGGCCGAAGACGCCGGCCTCAAGGTGGTCATGAACCGCTGCCCCAAGATCGAGCTGTTCCGCCCGTTCTGGAAACCGCGGCTGAACCAGCAGATCTAGCGCAGGGTTTCGGCCAGCGCCGTGTCGTGGTGCTGCAGGAACTTGGCGGCATTCTCCCGCACCGTCGGGTTGGCCGTGTTCGTCTCCGCCTGCTGCAGCCATAGGGCCTTGGCCTGGCCATAACCCTCTTCGTCCGCCAGGTCGTTGCCGCTGGGCTCGATCAGGGCCTCGGGCAGACCGGCAAGCGGGGCCTCCGGGTGGTTTTCGATCAGCCAGAGGATGTGGCGGCGGCGCGCCTCGATGGTGGCCGCCGGGCCGAAGGTCGCCGACCCTTTGTGGAAGTAAAAGCCCAGGAGCCTGGCCCGGGTCGGGAAGTGATAGGGGAGAGACGCGAGCGCCGCTTCGAGCTGCTTGGCGTTGGCCTCCGACATCTGCCGCCCCTGCCCGACGTAGTCCGTCGGGTCGGGGTCCGCCGCGGCGGCCTGGTTTGCCGACTCCTCAGGCGCGGCAAGGGCGACGTGTTCGCCTGCACCCGTCTGTGCGGCTTCGCCGGCGAGCTCGTCCGACGGAGGCGCTGCGGCCGCTTCGACAGGCCCGGTCGCGCCCGAAGCCGCCGGATCGCCGCCGTGCCAGTTGGTGCACTGGACCATGAGCCTGCGATAGCTGTCCTGGGTATCGATGGCGCCGTTCTTGCGGTTGCGGGCGGTCGCCATCTCGGCCACCACCGGATTTAGCTGCCGCTCGAGCTCCTTGACGTAGGCGGCGCGGGCGGCGCCCCTCTGATGGGCGAAGATCGTCTTCTTGCCCGTCAGCACCCGGGCGATCGCCTGCTTGAACTTGCGCTCGTAGGCCTTGAGGACCTCCCGGTTGAGGCGCACGTGCTCCTCTTCGTGCGCCAGGATGACGTCGTACTCGCAGCTGCCCTCGGGATAGTCACGGCTGATGTAGACCGTCATGTCGTCGTAGCCGACGGAAAACTTGGCCTTCGCCAAGGCGACGCAATGGCCGCCGCTCTGGGCCTTCCAATAATAGAACCTGGTCTCGTAGCGCAGGCCCGGCTCGGCCACCGTGAGGCCGAGCGGAACGTGCCAGGGGCCGGCCACGTAGCCCCGCAGGCCGTTGACGACGCCTCGAATCCCCTCCGTGTCCAGCTCGTGCACGTAGCGCAGGTCGCCCGGAAGGAGTTCCAGACTGGCCTTGGCCGCCTCCTTTGGCGGCGCGCAGACCGAGGCCGAGGCCGCGTGCGGCACCACGGCCGTCAAGCACACCGTCACGATAAGAAGGGCGCTGAAACGAAACGACCGACCGATATATCTCACAGTTGAAAGTCCACTGGTCACCTAACGGACGGCGAAAAAATCCGCCGCCAGGGCCAGTTTAGCCGAAAGTGGCCCGGCGAGCACGCTTCCAGTCAAGGAATCGCCGGCTTGCGCTGGCCCCCGGGCGCCCGCCGGCACAAGCGAGCAAGGCCTCGCCGTCACCGTCCTTCGGTCTCATCGAGGCGGCGTGAGTTTGGGTTCAGGCGGAAGATCGGGTGGACTCGCGGTCGAGGACCGCGATGGTCTGCTCGTAAAGCGCTCGAGCGCGGTCCGGAGTGTCGGCAACACAGACGACACCTAGCTTTCCAAACTCGCAGAGCGCGCCCAAGAGATGGAACACCACGCCTTGCTGCATCGCTCCGTGGAGGTGCAAGTCGTTGAGGACCGCGATGTCGATGAGATCGTCGGGTGTGAGGCCTCGGTAGTTCGGGTCTTCCAGGTTATCCGAGGCGTAGTAGTAGCGCGGCTGACCTGCGGGCGTGTGATAGAGGCCGGTGGCCGGGTCGTAGCTCCCGTCGGTCAAGAACTGGAGCATGAGAAAGGGGTGGGTCGTGCCGCCCTTGCGAAGGTTCACTTCGATGGCGTAATGGCGCCAGCGGCCGCCGTCGCGGACCGAAATGAAGTCCACGCCGAAACGACCCAGAACACCTTTTTGGCGCAGAGCCTCTGCGGCCTTGAGGCCTTCGGCCTGAACCTCCAGGCGATAGCTCTCGTCGGCCGGAAAGCGGCAGCCGAGAAAGATCTGATCCGACTTGCCGCCCATGATCTGGTCGTGGGTCGAGATCGCTTCCAACTGGCCTAGCGGGTCGATTCGGAACTGGGCCGAGGGCGAGCGCTTGTCGTCGCCCTCGATGTAGGCCTCGACGATGGCGCCCATATCCTGGATCTTGGCGCTGTAGGCATCCCAAGTCATGTCGCGCGCCTCGAACGCCAAATCGGGCAAACGGTCGCGCGTCCAAACCGAGAGACCCTGTTTCTCGGGGGCGCCTTGAAAGGCAAAAACGGCATTGCCCTCGCCCGAGAAGCCTTCGTTGAGTTTCACCACGGCGCGGCGCAGTTCCGGATTGCGCGCCTTGAGCTCCGCCAGGGCGTCGGCCACCGCCGGCGCATCGGCCAGGTCTTCGAACCCGTCGGGCAGAGGCACGCCGACATCTCTGAACAGCTTGCGCGAATCGCTCTTGAAGCCGAGGTGATGAAGGTCCGGATCGCAGCCGTAGATCGGAACGCCCAAGCGCACCGCCAGGCTCCGTTCGAGACCGGTCACATTGAAGCAGGTCATATGGGCCCGGCTTCGCTCTCCGATCGCCTCGCTCAGTTGGGCCAGGAAGCTCGGCTGCCGGAGGATCTTGGCCGTCAGGGGTTGCGATGACTGGTCGTGACAACACAAGAGGGTCAGCCTGCGGCGCGCGTGCCGGGTGGGCACGTCGGGCAGCAGATGCAGATAATAGTCGATGATCGATTCGGATACGGGCGCACTCGTGACATAGATCACGCGGGTCCGTGGCCAGCGCAGCAGCAAGAGCAGGCAGAGGAACCGCTCCTCGTAGTGGGCGACCCCGGTGATTTTCGACATCACCTCCTGGTCGAGGCTGAAGCTGGGGCAGATGAGCACGGTGCGCGGCGCCTTTGGGTCCGGAAAGACCCGGCGAAAGAGGTCGGGCAGGCGCGACTGCAGGTGACGGAAGGCCTCCCGCTCCTCGGGCGAGCCCGGGCTCGGCATGGGTATGGCGGCAGCATTCCCCATTTGCTTTCCCATAACTGACACAGGAACCACGTGGCCGCTTCGCCAGGTGCTGTCGGACATCAGAATCCTGCGTCGGTGAGAGGGATATATCAACCGCGGGCCGCCCAGCGCACGACCATCTGTGGCGGATCGCTGCGGGATCTGCCTTGCGCTAGGTCAATTTCCGGATCCCGACATTTTTGCTGCGCCGCTGCGGCCCAGAGTTATGGGTCATCCAGACGCCAGGACGCTGGCTCCCGGGTGCCCGCCGGCCTGCTCGGGGGCCTCGGCTTCGTCCTGACCGCCGAGTCCTACGAGGACTTCGCCCAAGCCATGCGACAAGTTGCTCCGAGCGTTCTCCGGATTTACGGTCGCCACTGCGTCGCCGAACTTCGAGACCATGTTGTAGGTCGCGGTGACGAATAGGGCTTCGACGATCTGGGCTTCGCTCCTTCGCCCGGGAGAATAACGACCTAGAGGGGGAATACTCTAAGCTGGCGCGAGCACTCACCAATGACTGAACATGGCGGCTCCCAAACATCCCGAGCCGTCCGCAATCCCGCAATCCCGTAGCCTGAAATATCGCAATTGGGCATTCCAGCTCAATGTTTGCAATATTACGGGAAGCCGACGTTTCTCCGAGCCAGGTCCGTTTACCGCCCAGGAACGGACGTTCGAGCGGTGAGCCTGGAAGGGCAAAAGATGACCCCAATCTGCCATTCGGCGAGAATTGTCAACGACTGATCTAGGTCAAAGATCCCAAGCAAAATGGCCTCTAACATTAGCGTCATCCTAAAAGGAGGCATGCAATGTCACGGAACAGCCTACAGCTCAGAGGGCTAGTAAAGGTCCTGTGTCTTGGGGCTTTTGTTGTAGTGTCAGCGCCTGTGATGACGCCTGCTTCGGAGAGAGACGAGGAATATCATAGAGACTACATCTATGGCGTTCCGGCCGATCCAAGTGATGCCTGGACGCTTGCCAGTGGTGCCAGACTATATGACAACTGGATTAGCTCACTGGACGCCGAAGAGCCCGAAGGAACCCATCCAGCTTGGCCTGCATCGAACACCAAGAAGAAGGGAAAGGTCACCTGGCGCTGCAAGTCGTGCCACGGCTGGGACTATGCGGGCAAAGACGGGGCCTACGCCAAGGGCTCTTACAAAACTGGGATCAAAGGCGTTCGTGCTTTCGCCGGTAAAGACCCGGCGGAGATTCAGAAGATCATCATGAACGACACGCATGGGTTAACGCACGACATGATCCCCGAGGATGCCATGTGGCGTGTCGCGAATTTCGTGAGCAATGGACAGATCGATGCGAGCCAATATATCAACGCGGACAAAACGGTGAAAGGTGACACGGAGCGCGGCAAGCCAATGTTCCAAAATGTTTGCGCTGCCTGCCACGGGTTTGACGGCCGTGCGCTCAACTGGGGTGATGAGGACGACCCGGGTTTTGTTGGAACCGAGGCCCAAGCGAATCCCTGGGAGGTGCTGCATAAGATTAGAGCCGGTCATCCGGGCGTTGAAATGCCGGCGATGATGAGCTTTCCGATCCAGGACCAAGTTGATTTGCTGAGCTACACCCAAACCCTGCCAGCGAAATAAGGGGTTACATATCACCGGGGGCCAAGTAATTGGCCCCCGTTCATATAGATGCACCGTATCAGTTAGCGCTGGAATCGGTGGCGATTATCATCGGAGAACGAGGAGCCGTCGCCGGGTCTCCTCATGACCATTGAACGGCCTCGCGGCTCATCGCAAACCGCATCGTGATGTCCGAAAATGGCTATGTCTGGACATTGTGAGGGGTGAGTCCGAACGTCTGGTCTTGCCTGAATTGCGGACATTCCGGATTGATGTTTGCAGTCTTGCGGAAATCGTCAGCTTGACCCGCGAGGGCGGAGGTTATGGGTCAGCCGTGGTGATGTACACGGTGCGGTCCCTTTCAGGATATGCGAGCAGGACACGGAAAACGGCGGCCCATTGGACCGCCGCCTCACTGTGATGAAACCGTGGTGGCGGTTCGGCCCGATCAAGCAGCCCGCCTGCGCCGCCGCGACCGGGATGGGCGCTGGTCGTTGGCGATTTCGACCTTTGCGTGGGGCCGGTAGCGCTTGCGCCAGGGCTGACCACCGGCCTTCTTGGCCTTGCCGCACCCGTTGGGCGCCGCTGCCACAGCCGCCACGGCGGGCTCGTCTCCGATCACCGTCAGCCGGCGCCGGATCAGGCGTTCGATGCCGCTCAGGTAGGCGCGCTCACTCGGGTCGCAGAACGAAATCGCCACCCCGCCGGCGCCGGCGCGCGCCGTGCGTCCGATGCGATGGATATAGCTTTCCGACTCGTTGGGCAGCTCAAAGTTGATGACATGGGTGACGCCGTCGACATCGATGCCACGCGCCGCGATATCGGTCGCCACCAGGACCCGTGCGCCGCCGGCGCGGAACTGGTTTAGGGCGCGCTGGCGGGCGCCCTGGGACTTGTTGCCATGGATCGCCTCGGCGGCCACGCCGTTCTTGGCGAGGTGATCGGCGACGCGGTTGGCGCGGTGCTTGGTGCGGGTGAACACGATCACCCGCGATAGTGCCGAGTCGTTCAATATTTTGGCGAGTAAGGCGCGCTTGCCGGCAGCGTCCACGTGGTAGATTTTTTGCTCGAGGCGCTCGATCGGCGTGGCCTGAGGCGTCACCTCGACGCGGACCGGGTCAGCCAGGATCTCGCTCGAGAGGCGTGCGACTTCGTTCGGCATGGTGGCGGAAAACAGCAGCGACTGGCGGGTCTTGGGCAAGGCCGAGATGATCTTCCGGACGTCGCGCACGAAGCCCATGTCGAGCATCCGGTCGGCCTCGTCGAGGACGAAGAACTCGACCGCCTCGAGCCCGAGTCGCCCCTGGCCCAGGAGGTCGAGCAGGCGTCCGGGCGTGGCGACGACTATTTCGACGCCGCGGCGCAAGGCGTCAACCTGCGGCTTCTGGCTGACGCCGCCGACGATCACCGTCTGGCGCAGATGCAGATGCTTGCCGTAGGCGCGGAACTCGTCGCCGATCTGGATCGCGAGTTCGCGGGTCGGCGCCAGGATCAAGGCGCGCGGGCTGCACCGTCCGTTGTGTCCGCGTTTTCTGGAAAGCTGGTGGAGAATGGGCAGCGCGAAGGCCGCGGTCTTGCCGGTGCCGGTCTGGGCGATGCCCAGCATATCCCGGCCGGCGAGCAGTTCGGGGATGGCCCGCGCCTGGATCGGCGTCGGGACGACATGGTTTCTGGCGTTCAACGCAAGCTGGATCGGATCGGCCAAGCCGAGGTCCGAGAAACTGATAATGGTCAAGGTGGTTGTATCCTTATGCGCCAGTTAGCGCGGGATGGCGTTCTCGACGCGGCCCGGCCCTGGCGTTTCGCCCTGCCCCGGGCGCGGCCGGAGCGGGCTGATTCTTGATGATTGTTCCCGGGAAATGGCGCCGCAGAAGAGTGGCGCTTCGCGCAATCGCGAGACAATGTACTGCGGTTAGATGGACCCCCTTGCCCGATTTGTCAAGTAAATCAGTTTTTTATGCCCCGTAGCTCTGGCGGGCACACACCCAAATACGGGGGCATGCCGGGGCTCCGGCGCGAATGCCGGGCCAGTCTTGGCAGTGCAGGAAGGGATCTGATCGCCAGCGCTGGCCCTCGCGAACCCGCCGGCCTAGGATTCCGCCATGCCGCCGCCGCCCAAACCGCCGAAGGCCGGGCCGCTCGGGAGCCTCCTGGCCGCCGCCGGCCTGATCGTCGGCCTCGGCTTGGCCCTGGCCCAGGAGGGCGAGCCGGTGGCCCTGGAGCTGGTCCTGGCGCTCGACAGCTCGTCCAGCGTCAGCGCCGAGGAGTTCGACCTGCAGCGCCGGGGCATCGCCCTGGCTTTCCGGGACCCGGCGGTCCGCAAGGCCATCGCCGACCTGGGCGAGCCGGGCCTCGCCGTTGCCGTCCTGCAGTGGTCCGGCGGCCGCATGCAGCGCCTGGCCGTCGAGTGGACGCGGATCACGGGGGCCGCCGGCGGCCAGGACATCGACCGCCTCGCCGCCGCCGTGGCGTCCTCCGCGCGCCTCCTGACCGGCGGCACCAGCCTGGGCGGCGCCGTGCGCACCGCTCTCGCCGAGATCGAGGCTAACCGCTTCGAGGGCCGGCGCAAGGTGATCGACGTCTCGGGCGACGGCTTCACCGGCCTCAGCCCGCGCCGGGAACGGGACCGGGCGGTCGAACGGGGCGTCACCATCAACGGCCTCGCCATCCTCAACGAAAAGCCGGAACTGGGCCTCTACTACGCCGCTCACCTGATCGGCGGTCCAGGCGCCTTCGTCCTGACCGCTGGGTCCTACGAGGACTTCGCCGAGGCCATGCGCGACAAGCTGCTGCAGGAAATCTCCGGCTTCACCGTGGCGACCACGCCGCCGAGCGCCGCCCTCAGTGACGCACGGTGAGGATCGGCTTCACGCCATCGAACATGGGCTCGAGCTCGATGCCGAGGGCGTCGCCGAACTTGGAGACCATGATGTAGGTGGTGATGGTGAAGACCGCCTCGACGATCTGGGGCTCGCTCCAGTGGGCGTGCACCCGCTCCCAGAGCTCCTTGGGAATGCGGTTCGCGTCCTCGCCGATCTGGACCGTGAGGTCGATGAGGGCACGCTCGCCGTCGCTGAAGTGGGGACTGCTCTTGTACCGCTCGCCCTCCAAGTCTGCGATCTTGTCCGCCTCCATGCCCAGCATCTCGGAGACCCGCTCGTGCTGGACCACGCAGTACTGGCACTCGTTGCGCTGGGTCGCCT
>CALJXB010000257.1 GCA_937974415.1 uncultured Kiloniellales bacterium | reverse complement strand
GGCTCGAGCCCTATCAAGACCCGGCCGATGTCGAGCACTGGTTGTCAGGACTGCGTAAAGCGGCGCTCTTGGAGTGAAGATCGGGCGTCGCCGCGATACCGCATAAGCCGGGTTGGGCCGGCGTGCGAGGACGGTTACTCCACGGCCACGCCGATCACCAAGAGAACGGCATAGACCTGCTTGTTGCAGCCCTCGACTTGGGGCATTGGGCCTCCAGGGGTAACCGGAAACCAAGACTGCGGCGCATTGGCTGGCGAGCACGAGGCGTCGCCCGCCGCCGGCGTGTAGCGCGCGGAGCGGCACGGCAGGTGGGTCACGTCGTAGAGCTTTGCGCCGCCGTCGAGTTCCCATCGCTGATCGCCGTCCTCGTCCCTGGGATGAACGGTCAGCACCGTCGTCACCTCCCGTTCGCCGGTGACGACGTATTTGCCGGGCGGCACGGGGAAGTCCGGCTTCTCCATGATCAAGCCGTGCTCTTCCAGCCACCAGTCCGAACCGTCGAATCTCCAATCGCCCGCGTGACCGCCGGATGCCTTCAAGGCCTCATAGTTACGCAGCCACACGCCGCGCGGGCCCGGGTCCCGGCGCCACAGGCCCCAGGTTTGAGCGCCGCTCCCGGAGGTCGCCGCCGGGTCGCCCAAAGCCGCGATAAATTGCGTCGGGACGCGCTTGAACTTCACGACAGACTCGGCCGGCGCCTGGACGGGCAGCATCAGCAGCCCCACCGCCAGGAGTAAGCTGCTCAAAAGTCGCTGCGGTCTGCGCGCGGGTGCCGGCATGGGGCTTTTCTCCCTCGGTGTTCTGGGCGCCGGTTCAGGGTGATAACAAACGTCCATCGCGTCAAGCATTGGCCATGCCTCTCGGCCGGCGCTCGGTGGTGCTCGCCACAGGGCTTGCAATCTCGCCCAAGTCGGTCGGGTTGGCGGACCGCCTCTCAGACCGAGATACGTCACGCGGACGGATATGACTCACGGGTCGCTGTGTTCGATCGTGCCGCGACGGACGTCAATGCGCAGTTTCAACGGCCGGCCCTGCCAATCGGCGTCGGCGTGGAAGATGCCGCCTTGCTTTTCCATCTCTGCGATGTCGCTGAAGCCGAGGTCCTCCAGATGGCGCCTTATCACGTTGCTGAAGACCTCATCCGGACTCCCGGCAATCCGAATCACCGTCGGAACCGGCGAGGCCTGTGGCGCCTCTTCGTGTTCGTCGCCTGACGCCGCTGGCGGGGTCTTGCCGTCGTCCATCTCGTCGGCGAATTCGGTGCCGAAGGTTTTTTGCAAGTCGTCGACGCAAGGGTGATGGTGACCGGCCCCCAGGCTCGCGAAGGGGACCAGAATGCCGGCTGGGCCGAGCAACCAGATGCCGGCTACCGCTTCCGCCGCCTTTATCAGCAACGATTCCTTATCGAGGGAGACCTTGATGTCCTGCAGATTGCCGGTCAACAGAAGGCCTGTCGCCAAGCTGACCAAGGTTGGATCTTTGGGCCGCGGCCGCAGCCGGGCGTGAATCGTCTCGGTCTTCAGGTTTATCTTGCCCTTTCCCAATATGGTCATTGTCTTAGTGTCGAACAGGAGAGACCGCGTCTTCGCTTTACCATTCTTGATCTCGAACTGGAGCAGCGCGCATTTGATAAAAGATTCTTTAGGAATCTTTCGCCACGGCATGAGCATTTGCAGCATGTCGGCGGCGATCAGATCTATATAGCGGCTTGCGACACGCCCATCGGACATGACAAAGCCTGCCGCGCCGTCGAGGCTGCCGAC
The DNA here is from genome assembly GCA_937974415.1 of uncultured Kiloniellales bacterium. Lineage (GTDB taxonomy): Bacteria > Pseudomonadota > Alphaproteobacteria > Kiloniellales > JAKSDN01 > CALJXB01. The sequence goes on along the minus strand of CALJXB010000257.1, from coordinate 1,037 downwards.
GAGGGAATGCAGCGAATTGCCCCGACCCTGAACGTCGATGCCTACGTCGATCTCGCCTTGCACCAGGTCGGTAATGTCCTGTTGGGCCAGGAAAGATCCGAGGTCGAAATTCTGGGTCAGAACCTTGAGGGAGACGCTCGGCGGCTTTGTCGCCGCCACGGAAGCGCGCCCGGTGAAGGTCGCGCCCTTGTATACAAGCTTGAAGGGGTCGACCTTCAGGGTCCGATCGCTTTCCGCGACCTTCAGCAGTATGGTATCGAGGGTGAGCTCGCCCATGACAAGCTTGTCGATGGCGAGCGTCACGTCGAGCACAATGGACGGCAGCTTGTCTAAGGACAGCGGCTTATCGGAGAACAGCAAGCCAGGCTTTGTCGTCTCTTCCGCGGGCGCTGCGTCATCGCTTTTCCAGAATTTGACCAGGGGTGTCGCGTCGATGCGATTGGAAGATAGGTCGACGGCAAGGGAGAGTTGTTTCTCCAATCCGATCTTGGCCTGACCCCGCAAATCGCTGTCGCCGAGGCGCAGGTCCAATGCCGTCAGATCCAATGCGGTCCGGGTCAGGGCAATTTTGGCGCCGCCCTTGATCGCGCCCAGATCCGGCAGCGACACTCCGGCCAGGGCCGCGAGGTCGCCCGAACCCGGGCCGGCCGCCGCGAAGGTCCCTTGCAAGGAACTCGCGCCGGTCTTGGCATCGACAGTGCCGTCGAATGACAGTTTCGTCTGCCCAAGCTGAATCGACAAATCGACTGCCGAGCTGCCTCCCTTGTTAAGGCTTATCAGATTGGCCACCGTGCCCGAAGCGACGACGGTCTGGTCGCGGGCCTTGGCGTCCAGGTTCGTGCGAAGACCCTGCTCCTTCGGATCGAACGTGGCATCGAAGGAATTGAGGTGAGCGGTCAGCTTCGTCTCCGACTGCCGGTCGGCATAATCCACATCGAAATTTTCGAGCCGGATCGCATGAACGTAGGGAAAGGGGCCGGCCAGATAGTCCTGGGTCTGCTCGACATCCTCCTGGTCGAGGCCGAGCTGCCAATTCG
>CALJXB010000256.1 GCA_937974415.1 uncultured Kiloniellales bacterium | reverse complement strand
ACATTCCCCAGGGGGATGAGGGAATGATGATCTTGGCAATCAAGTGTGTGGCACGGCAGCTGGGTCTTTCCGTTGCTCTGGCTAGCCAGCTCATCGGCCTAGCAGCCTGCGCGGGCGATCAACGCCAGAAAGAGGGAGCCGTCTCGCAAGATACATCCCCAAATGAATCCAGTGAATCTTGCGGTCGGGTGGAGGCCGCCGGCCGCTTCTCGCTGCTCTTCTTCGATGTAATGAGCGAAATGGGCGAGGACTGTGCGGATGGAGATGCGCTCGCCTGCAACCCCGCCAACTACGTTATCGGGGGCCTCGCAGGCGTCGTTTTCATACCGATGGGGTTTGCGATCGGGCTCGCGTCCCCGGAAATCGAGAATCACCACTGTGCCGATGTGCGTCAGCAGAAAGCCGCACGCAAGAAGCCAGAGACTCCAGAAGAAAAGCAGGCAAAACTCTGGGCCCGGGCGGCAGAGGGCGATGCCAAGGCCCAGTATGAGCTGGGCGAACAACTGTTCGAGGCAGAGGCTAGTGTATACCAGCGCGACGCCTGGTATTGGTATTGCCGCGCTGCCCATCAGCGCCACGCCGAGGCCCAGTTTCGGCTCGGCGGTTACTACCGGAACGGGCTGGATCCCGTCAACCAGGATCCCCTTCAGGCTTACCTCTGGTACGAGTTGGCCGCCGATCAGCATATCTCCGCAGCTGCCGAAGCGCGTGCCGCGGTGGCCTCCCGCTTGACAGCAACACAGATCGCCCAAGGCGAACGCCGCGCAGCGGAGTGGCAGCCAAGGCCCGAAGACTGCGGCTTCGATACCGCCGGAAACCGGGTTCCATCGCAGTAAGAGGTGAGCCGCGATGACCGCTAGTCATGTGCCTATTGATGGGACCTATGCCCGGCGGAGGGCATGTGCCCTGGCGTCGGCCATCCTGATCGGGCTCACCCTGGTGGGCTGTGGCACAACTTACAACGACTATGAGATCGATCCTGGCACGGTCTACGACGGAGATCCACTGGTCGAGCCCCTGCCTTTCGCCATTGGCGTTTACTACGGCCCCGAGTTCCACGTCCAGGAGGCCAACATCAAACGGTCAGGTCCGAGCTGGGTGGACCGCTACCATCTGCGCCTCGGCCCGTCCAGCATCGCATTGTTCGATCGAGTTCTGGAAGCGCAATTCGCTGACTTTCACCATGTGGAACTCCTACCGCAGCATACGGCTAGAGAGCCCGAACTCGACGCTGTTATCGAAGTGGCATTTCAGTCCGTGGGGCTGATGTCGGTCGGCTACGACCTCGCCCTTTACGCACCCACGGGCAAGGTCATCGCCAGATTCGAGGTCAACAGTCGAATTTACGCCGAGCACCTCGACGAGGAAACCGTGACTCGTGGCCTGCGTGTCGCGATGCGAAATGCCGCCGCGCGATTTCTGGTCGAGTTTCATAGCCGCCTAGATGTCCGTATTTGGCTTGCGGACCTTGGGTTTACCGAGCCGCTGGCACAGGTGTCGTTGCCGCGGCCTCACAGCCAGCTGATGTGATGGCTATGCAACCCATCTCGCGACTGATAGTTCTGCTGCTGTTAGTTTTTTCGGCAGCCTGTGTCCCGATCCCTAACGCGGGCGAGATCGAAGATGTGGACATACCGTTCCACGAAGAGGCGTTTCTCACCCCAGGCGAAGGTGTCGTCGTGTTCGGCGGATCCGACGATGCAATCGGTCGGGACTATTTCGCCATCTGCCTGCGTGAGGAACTCCGGGCCGGCAATCCGCCCGTTCGTCTGATCCCGACGACGGACTTCCAGGATAGTCTCTTTCCCTGGTTCGAACCGGACACCCGGCCGCACAATGATGAAGAGCTCCTGTCGTTCTTCCAGCGCCCGGACGTGCAGGCCAGAATTCAGGCGTTGAACCTGCGCCATTTCCTGATGGTGACAGGCTCAACGTCAGAGGGAAAGGGGGCTGGGGTCGAAGCGATAGCCGTCGGCATCTATGGGGCCAAGCACCGCTCGCGACTAACCGCCAAAGTGATCGATCTCAAGGACGTTAGTGTTCTCGGCAATGCGTCTGTTGAGGCTGCAGCAGCTGGAGGCTTTGCCCACGTCATGATCTACGGCGTGATCCTCGTTCCGACCACGGGATCAACGGCTTGTGAGGGGCTTAGCCGTCAACTCGTCGCGGTCTTTTCTGGCAAGGGACCGCCAGGCTTTGGGCCTGGGCCAGCACCAATTCAGACGCGGTCCGAAGGCCAATGATGCACAACGCCGCCAGCCAAAACGTCACCAGCCAGTCAATGGCACACCACCGCTCGGCAGGCCACATCTGGAACCGGAGGTGGACAAAGTCGCTTCTGATGACATTATTGATCACAGGCTGTTCCGAGGTCAGGCGCGACTACATCGGATATTCATCGACGGACCTGGGCACCGTCCAGATAGGCACTTCTCGGCAGGCGGTGGAGGATGTCTTGGGCCGTCCCGTGACTGGATACGATAGCAATGCTGGGCGGGTGGAAACATATAAGTACAACAAGGGAATCGAACGGCGGGACGATTTGGAGCTGTCAGATCACGCGGACGCTATCCTGATTGTGGGCCTGAAGGTCGTGTTCTGGCCCCTTGCAATTCCCGCCGATCTGGCTGCAGGTGCATGCGACTTCGAAGGTCAAAAGGGCCTTCTCAACGTGACTTACGACGACCTTGAAATGGTCGTAGCGATCGAAGAGGAACGTTACCAGCCGAGCGCCGCCTGCGATTAGTCATCTTCGACCGAGTCAGTGGTTGCAATTTCCGGTTCTGGCTGAGGGGGCTAAAAGGCGAAGTTTCGAGGGTTAAGCCAGGACGACGGCTTTGCCCTCGGGAACCAACGCCATCTCGTCACCTTCGCTCCCCGCTGCCAAGGATACACGCGAGTTTCCTAACCCCGCGCATCTTGCTCACGGCCAAGCGAATACTGTCAGCCACAACATGCCAGCCAAATGTATGAAGAGAGTCGCTTTAATCGCAAAGGTGAGTGTCGAACGTGCAGGCGGGCTGCGCGTAACCGTCAAGGTGACATAGAGGCCTACCATGAGGAGGAGGCTGGGTAGCGCAATGGTAAGGGCCGGCAAAAGTCCCAGTGCAACTGCAGCTGTGATGGCGAGCAAGGCAAAGGTGTTGGTTGCCACGTATAGAGACAACGTGCTGTGTGACCCAAATCTGACCGGAAGGGTTCGCTTGCCCACCGCGGCATCGGCTTCAATATCAGGTATCTCACTGATTAACAGAATGTTCAGCACCCAAAAACTCGGTGGCAATGAAATGAGCAGAATGTCCAACCCGATAGATCCGCTTTGCAGCCAAGCCGAACCTGTAACGGGCAAGACCCCGAATCCAATCCCTACCGCGAGCTCACCGACCCCTCGTGCGCTGAGCTGAAGAGGCGCAGCGGAGTACGCTATGCCAAGTCCCATCCCAATCAATCCGAAAACGATCACAGCGGAGCCCTTCAGCATGGCCAGTGCAAGCCCGAAGAGGCTGGCCACCAAAAGAAAAATCATTCCCAAGCGCCGCATGGCGGTACGACCCATGAGACCATCCTGAATGAAACGCGACCCGCCGGTAAAGGGATGGATGCGCTTGGCGTTTATAGCATCGGTGCCTGAGATATCATCATAGACATCGTTGATGACATTTGCCGCGGCATGAACAAATACGGTCGCTGCCAATGCCAGCGCGAAAGCAGCAGCGTCCAACTCCCCGGCCTTTCGAACGCCCCATGCAGTGCCCAAGGCCACCGGCCAGATGGAGGCAGGAAAGAATATAGGTCGTGGGGCCAAAAGAACCCGTTTCATGATGAGGATCAGAGGTACGTCACGCTGAGATTCAGGTCCAGGTCCATTGTCGTTTCCGTACTTCACGGGCTAACCGAGCGCGAGTTGTCGCCCAGGAAGCCGGTGTCTTCGAGTGCCGCAAGACTCTTGCTTAATCCCCAGAAGCCTAAATCGAAAGTCAGATATCCGCCTTCCCGCTGACCACGTCTCCTAGATCCTCGAACGCGGTCGGTTTCGGACCGCTCGGTTGATGACGGAGTTGGTCGCAGCGTAGCTGCCCGCAGACACGGGGCCTCAGACAGTGAGCGCCATCCCGTCACGACCCGGATCGGCGCCGCCTCGCCAGCTTTGGCCAGCAACCTCCACGCCATGAACGCCGGCGAATGCGTAGCTCAGGTAGCTGCGTTGGATGGCGTAGCCTGCGGCCTCGAGCTCGCTCGTCACGAAGCGCGGAATACGATTGCTGACGTCGATGGTACGACTGCGTGTCACCGCAACTCGCGGTGCGATGACCGCGTCCGACATCGCCATGTCGAAGTCGAGCACGTTCGAGATGACCTGGGCAATGGCCTGCGGGATGTAGGTCGCACCGGGTGCGCCGAGAACCATGCGCAGCGCGCTATCAGGGTCGAACACAATGCTTGGAGACATCGAGCTGGTGTAGGACTTGCCCGGCGCAATTGAGGTGGCGTGGCCGGGCCGCGGGTCAAAGATCCCCATGCACCCGTTGAGGATGAAGCCGGTGCCCGGCGCCATCACGCCGGATGGCGCGCCGAGCGTATGGGTCATCGACACGGCGTTGCCGTGCTCGTCCAAGGTACATACCTGACTTGTTTCCGGCGGTTCGTCCAGCGACTCGAGCCGTTGCAATGTCGCGTGCTCACCTCGCTCGATGCGCCGCGCGTACTCGGCTGCCCGCTCGGAGCTGATGAGAACGTCGAGGGGAACGTCAACGTGGTCCGGATCGCCGACGTGCGCACGTTTGTCCTGGTAAGCATACGCGATGGCCTCAGCGACGATGCGCAGATGCTCGGGTATGCCGTGGCGAAGGCCGCGGAGGTCGAATTGCTCCAGGATCTTGAGGGTTTGCACCACCTGCACACCGGAGCCGCCGGGCTGGTTCGTGGCGATTGTGTGGCCGCGGTAGTTTCCTTTGAGCGCAGGTTGATGAACGACACGGTAGCTGGCCAGGTCCTTCAGCGTAATCAATCCACCGTGGGCAAGCATGTCGTCGACGATCCGTTCCCCGAGCTCGCCGCAATAGAGCGCATCGGCGCCGGACGCCGCGACCGCGCGCAAGGTGTCCGCGAGATCCGGATTGCGGATGCGAGTGCCGGGTCGCTTCATGGTGCCGGGCCTCCCGGGACGGTGGTCCGGGTCGAGATAGAGCGAGCGACCCGCCTGCGTGAAGCCCAGGATCTCCTCGTTCGGCACGCGCCCCTGTGCTGCCTCGTCCTGGATCGCGTAAGCGTACACATGCGGGCGCACCATCCACCCCCGCTCCGCCTCATCGATCGCGGGCTCGCAGACCTTATCCCAGGGCAGGCGTCCGTGGGCCGCGTGCATGGCCCAATAGCCCGCCAGATTGCCAGGGATCATGACCGCCTGATGACCGAGCGCGTTCTCGCGCCCTGCGAGCACGAAGCCGAATCCGTCGCCGGTCTCGCCGACGATCCGATCCGCCCACATGTCCGGGGTCGCGGACGCCGGCGCAGCACCGAGGAAATTGAGGTTCTCCAGCAGCCCATGCCCGGGGATATGCGCGATGGCGGTGCCGACGCCGCCGAGCCCGGTCATGAGGGGGTCGACGACGCCCTGGGTAAGTGCGCACGCAACAGCGGCATCCACGGCATTGCCGCCGCGCAGGAGCGTGAGCGCACCCGCCTCTACCGCTTCCGGCTGGGCGGCGCAGACGATCCCGTGAGTCATGATCTGAACAAGACCGTTCCCGGCCGGACTTGGCGGCCTCTCTGGAAGGGATACTTGCCGCCCCCGAATGGGGTGTCAAGGCACAGAAGTCCGTATTCTTTCGTTGCTCCAAGCTTGGTCGCGTTGGAGTTTCTCAACGGTATCAGATAGAAAAGCGGACGACCGCGCTGACTGTTGCGGCGCACAATGATCGCTTCTTGGGCAAAGTCTGCTCTGCGATCCGGAAGCGGACACTCGCGCTCGCTAGCGTGAATGACCTAGAAGGGTCG
>CALJXB010000255.1 GCA_937974415.1 uncultured Kiloniellales bacterium | reverse complement strand
TCAATCAATGACGGGACTCCGTGGGCTCCGCAGAAATGCGGCAATCCAGACAATCACTCATGGTGAGGACAGGCTCATGGTGGAAAAGGCCCATACGGCCGGCTTGTGGCCGCAGCTGTACGAACCCCTGCGCGGCCTCGGCGAGAAGATCGCAGACTGGTTCGCGCCACGCTCGGAGGCCTCCGCGGTCCAGGACTGTTACGAGATCAGCCTCGAGATCCCCGGCGTCGAGGCCGACGCCATCGACGTCGCCGTCGAGGACGGCCACCTCACGGTAAAGGGCGAGAAGCGCTTCGAGCGCGAGGAAAAAGGCCGGACCTACTTCTTTTCGGAACGGGAGTACGGCGCCTTCCAGCGCTCGTTCCGGCTCCCCCTGGACGCCCAAGCCGACGACATCACGGCCGACTTCAAGAACGGCGTGCTGACGTTGAAGGTCCCCAAGGCGGGCCCGCCAAAGGAAAAGACCCAGCGCATCCAGATCCGCAGCTCGTGAGCGCCGGAACTCCCGTCTCTCTTAGGGACGCACACATCCAGAGGAGATGAGCCGCCATGCTCAGCCTGCAGGATTGCCTCGACCTCAGCGATCTCTCGGATGCGGAACTCGCTGCCATCGCCCGGCACGAAAAGATCCCGCCGATCGTCGCCCTGGAACTAGGGCACCGCTTGGTCCAGACCCCGGCCGGCGTGGAGACCCTGCGACAGTTCATCCTGGAAGACCTCTTGAGCGCCCAGCGGAAAAGCCGCTGTCGGGATTGCGAAGAGTTCAGCCGGACCCTGGCAGGCCACAACGAGAAACACCCCGAGGACCGGCCCGCCCCGCCAGGTCAGGCCGAGCGTCTCTGCGAGCTGCTGGCGATCGGCCAGGGAGAGACGGCCGGGAAGGCGTCCAAGGGCCCGGATAGGCAGCGCAAAGCCGCGCTGCGCGACGTTCAAGAGGCCAAGCAGCGCCACGACTGCTGCGCCTGCGGGCGCCTGTCGTTGAAGCTTTTGCGCCTGCTCGAGAACGCGGAAGACGCCGCGCCGCTTTAAGAGACGCCAACCAATCGAGCGTCAAGCGATGGCGACGGCGCCGCCGCGGCGTGGGTCGCCACCCGCCGCGAACCCGCCGTCAGCACCGCGCGTGGCGGCGTGCACCCCGCCGAAGAAGAGGTTGTGCTCGGGCCAGACCATGACTCGGTCGCAGACATTTCCGAGCCGGTCCGCAACGTCTTGAGCGCTGCCCTCCGGGTAGCCGCCCTCGACGTTGAGCAGGCCGTTCTCGAAGTGGATGCGCGGCGCGGTGACCGCCCCGGCGGCCGGCTGGGCGAAATCGATCAGGTTCGAAAGCACCTGGAGGATCGCCGTGCGGATGCGGTTCGAGCCGCCGGAGCCCAGCGCCGCCACCCCACCGTCGGCCAAGAACGCCAGGGTCGGCGCCATCATGGAAGACATGCGGGTCCCTTCGCGCCAAGCGTTGAAGCCGGCGACGTTGAGATCCTCTTCGCCCAGCATGTTGTTCGGCATGATCCCGAAGCCCGGCAGCACATAACCGCAGCCCTCGCCGTTCGAGAGGGACAGGGCCGCCAGGTTGCCCTCGGCATCGATGACGCTGATGTGGGTGGTGCCGCGGCTGTAGGCGGGATGGCCGCGCACCTCCTCGCCATAGCGTCTGAGCAGCGCCGGGTCGAAGAGGCGCGCTTCTGCGCTCGTCCCCTCAGCAGCGTCGTCGAGCGCCTCGTGCAGGCGACATTCGATGCGCGCCTTGTTGGTCAGCGCCATCACTTGGGTCAGCAAGGCCAGGTGCTCGCTGGAACCGAAGCCGAGGGGCGCCGGCGCGCCCTGGCCCAGCATCTCCAGCGCGAAGGCGATGAGGATGCCGCCCGACGAGGGCGGCGGGTTGGTCAGGATTCGCGCGCCCCGGTAGTCACGGACCAGCGGCCGGCGCCGTTCCACCCGATAGCGGGCCAGGTCCTCCTCCGTGAGATGACCGCCACCGTCCCGGCAGGCGGAAATCAGCGTCTCGCCCATCTCGCCGTCATAGAATAGGTTGGCGCCCTCGTGCGCCAGGGCCTCCAGGCAGCCGGCGAGGTCGGGCTGGACCATGACATCGCCGCGGTGCAGCAGGTCGCCGTCCGGGCGGGTGTAGACGCCGCGTGAGTCGTCCCGGGCGACCAGGATCGGCCCGACGACCCGGAACACGAAGTGGTCGATCGGCCGCAGGCGCCAGCCCTCCCTGGCCAGGCGCACCGCCGGCTCGACCAGGCGCGTCACGGGCAGCGAGCCAAGGTCCGCGTGCACTTCGAAGAGGCCCTTGATGGCCCCCGGTGTGGCGACCGAGCCGAGGCCGATATGGAACTCCTGCTTGGCGGTGCCGAAGTCCGCCAGGATGGGATAGAAGTCGATCTTGTCCGCGGGGCGCCGGCAATAGGGAGTCTCGACGAAGAAATCGTAGGTCAGCGCCTCGCCCTCGGCAGGGCCGGCCAGCAGAAACCCGCCTCCGCCCAGGGAACAGAACACCGGCTCGACGACGAAGGCCGCGCACATGGCCGCCAAGGCGGCGTCGAAGGCGTTGCCGCCGTCGGCGAGGATTTCCGAGGCCGCCGCCGCGGTCTCCTCGTGGCCGCAGGCGACCGCCCCTTTGGCACCCTTGGCTGGTCCCGCCGTGGACCGGGTCATGCGTCGTGTCCGAACTCATTCAAGATTTGGGGGCCGATGTCTTGCCACGGCCCGCCAAGAGGCACAAGAGCTACGGCGGATTGGCGTTCCTCGGCTACGCACCCAGGGCCGCGCCGTCGCAGCGCGGGTCGCTGGCGCCTTCCAGGCCGCCGTCGGGATGGCGCACCAGCGCCCCGGCGTGGCCCATGACCTCGTCGAAATCGCCGACCAGCGCGACCTCGTGACCCGCCGCCTTCAGCGCCGCGACCAGCTCCGGCGCGAAGCGTGCCTCCAGGCGCAGGTCGTCGCGCGGCGCGCCCCAGGTGCGGGCCAGCACCCAGCGCGGCGCCTCGACCGCCTCCGCAAGGCCCTGGCCGAACACCGCGTAACGGCTGAAGACCGCCGCCTGGGTCTGTGGCTGGCCGTCGCCGCCCATGGAGCCGTAAGCCAGGACCCGGCCGTCGCTCAGATAGGCCATGGCCGGATTGTTGGTGTGGAACGGCAGGCGCCCCGATTTCAGAGTGTTGAGGGCCGCGGGATCGAGCGAGAAGCTGCTGCCCCGGTTCTGCCACTGGACGCCGCTGTCGCGCAGCACCACGCCCGAGCCGAACTCCCAGTAGATGCTGTGGATGAAGCTCACCACCCGGCCGTCGGCGTCGGCGCTCGCCAGCCAGACCGTATCTCCGGGGATCGCCGGCGCCGGCCACGGCAGCGCCCGCCCCGGATCGATGTCGGCGGCCAGGCGGTCGAGCCGCGCCGGGCTCAGCAGCTCCTCCGGCGTAGTGGTCATGAAGGCCGGGTCGGTGACCTCGGCATTGCGCACCAGGAAGGCCCGCTTGGTGGCTTCGACCAGCCCGTGGAGGTGGGCGAAATCCTCACCGCCGTCGCTATCGGCCCAGTCCAAGCGGTCGAAGAGGCCCAGCAGGATCAGCGACACGATGCCTTGCGAGGGCGGCGGCACGTTGAACAGGGTGCCGCGGCTGTGGGGCATGGCGAGCGGCTCTCCCGCCACCGCCCCCTGCGCGGCCAGGTCCTCGGCGCCGACCGGGCTGCCGGCCCGGGCCAGGTCGGCGGCGATCCGGTGCGCCAACTCGCCCCGGTAGAAGTCATCCAGGCCGGCCGCGGCCAAGTGCGCCAAGGTCTCGCCCAGGGCCGGCTGCTTGAAGAGGTCGCCGGCTTGCGGCACGACGCCGCCGGGCAGGAAGACCTCGGCCCAGCCGGGCACGTCGGCCAAATCCGACTGCTTGGCGAGAGTATTGGCGGCCTGGCTCTCGGTCGCCGGGAAGCCGTCCCTGGCATGGTGGATCGCCGGCTCCAGCAGCCTCGCCAGCGGCAGCCGACCGCCGCCTGCCGCCGAGGCCGCCAGGGCCGCCTGCCAGCCGGCCACGGTCCCGGCCGAGGTGTTGGCCGCCAGGGGGCCGCGGGTCGGAATGGCCTCCAGCCCCTGGGCGGCATAAGTCTCCGGCGTGACCCCGGCGCCCGCCGCGCCGATCGCCGAAATGGCCAGCGGCCGGTCGCGGCCCGGCTCGTGGATCAGCCAGAAGCCGTCGCCGCCGAGGCCGTTCATGTGGGGATAGACCACCGAGATGGCGGCCGCGGCGGCCACCATGGCTTCTATGGCGTTGCCGCCGTCGGCCAACACGTCGCGCCCGGCCTGGGCCGCCAGATGGTGCGGCGCCACCGCCATCCCGCCGCCCGCTTGACTCGCGTAAAGCACCGTCCGGTCCGAGAGCGCTACAGGAGGCTCGGGCCGACGAACCAGGCGAGCGACCAGACGCCGTCTTCGTCGCGCTCCAGGCAGGCGGCGGCGGCCGGCTCGAAATCGAGGCCGGTCGGCACGTTGCGGCCGGCCAGCAGCAGGGTCGCCAGGCGCGCCAGATGGGGCAGGTGCCCGGCGATCAGGCAGTCTTCCTGCCAGTCCGCGATCTCGCCGGCCAAGGCTTCGACCGGATCATTGGGGCTCAGGCCGTCGCGGGCCTCAGCCGTTACCCCCGGCGCGACAGCGGCTGCCAAGGCCGCGGCCGTTTGCTCCGCCCGGGGCTTGCCGCTGTGAAGTACCCGCGCAACGCGCACGCCCCGCTCCGCCAGGAAGGACGCGACGCGGCCCACCTGTACGTGACCGGCCTCGCTCAGCCGCCGCTCCGGGTCGACGTCGGCGCGCAACGCTTCACCATGGCGAACCAGATAGAGTTTCATGAAGTTCCGCCC
>CALJXB010000254.1 GCA_937974415.1 uncultured Kiloniellales bacterium | reverse complement strand
GGCGGCGCCCTTGCCGCGCGCCTATCACTTCGTCGACGGTAGCGCCTACCTGAGCCACATGGAGCTGCTGCGACAGGCGCGCGGCGGCGAGCTGCCGGACAGCTTCCGCCACGATCCGCTGGTCTATCAGGCCGGCTCGGATGCCAATCTGGGGCCGCGGGACCCGATTCCCCTCGTCGACGAGGCCTGGGGCCTCGATTTCGAGGCCGAAATCGGCGTAGTGACCGACGATGTTGCGATGGGTGTAACCGCGCAGGCAGCGGGCTGCCACATTCGGCTGCTGTTGTTGCTGAACGACGTCAGCCTGCGTCACCTTATCCCGGGCGAGCTGGCCAAGGGTTTCGGCTTCTATCAAGGCAAACCGGCCAGCGCCTTCTCGCCGGTGGCGCTGACGCCCGACGAGCTCGGCCCGGCCTGGGACGGCGGCAAGGTTCATCTACCGCTCCGGGTCGAAGTGAACGGCGAAAGCTTTGGTGCGCCCGAGGCCGGTGAAGACATGACCTTCGATTTTTGCCAGCTGATCGCGCACGCGGCCAAGACCCGGCGCTTGGCCGCCGGCACCATCGTGGGCTCGGGCACGGTCTCCAACCGGGATCGCAGCCGCGGCAGCTGCTGTATCGCGGAGCGGCGCATGCTGGAGAAGATCGAGTCGGGCGCGGCGAAGACGCCCTTCCTCAAGGTCGGCGACCGGATCAGGATCGAAATGCTGGACGGGGACGGCGAGAGCCCGTTCGGCGCGATCGAACAGGTCGTCGAGACCGTCTAGGGTACCGGTCGTGGGAAGGCCTCGCAGCAGCAGTCTCGAAGCCGCCGGCGCGCACCATCGTCGCCTTCGAAAGTTCCTGGCCGTGCTTCTGCTGGCCGTTCTCTGTCTTGCCCTGCCCCCCTCCATCGAAGCGCCGGCCCAAAACGCGCCGTGGGACATCGAAGCCGTGCAAAACCGCCTGGTGGAGCTCGGTTACGACGTCGGCGAGGTGGACGGACTCCTGGGGCCGAAGACGCGAACCGCCCTGCGGTCCTTTCAGGGCGACCGGGGATTGCCGATCACGGGCCTGCCGGACGGCGACACCCAGCAAGCCCTGTTGGCGGCGGAACCGCCCCAATCCGAACGCGCGGCCCGGCCGTCGAGCGACGATCCGCCGAGACTCGATGCCGTACCTTTGGGGCCGGTCGAGGTCGCGCCCTTGGCCCCGATGGATACCGTCACGCCCCACGAGGGCCTCTCCGTTGCGCAGATTTCCGCCGAACCGCCGGGTGGTGTGAAACCTGCGGCAGACCCGGACCGGGGCCGGACGGCCTCACGGGGCGACTGGCTCTCCGAATTGGGGTCCTGGCAGACGGGTCTCAAGTGGGCCGCCCTCGCCCTTGGCGCGCTCGGTGCCGTTTCCTTGATTGCGGCCGCCATCCTCAAGTTGGCCAAGCGCAAAACCGTCGTAGCGGAACGGCCGCGGCCGCGGGCGGCCTTTCGTCATCCGGCCGCGAGGGCAAAAGCGACCACAGCAACCGCGGCGGCCTCGAAGACCGCGGCGACCTCGACGACCAGTCGCGGCGCGCACGTCTTCGGCGTCAATGTCCCGGCGTCCGGGGACCCTGAAACGGGCTAAGGCGACGCGAGGGCTCTAGGACGCGCAGGCAAGCATGGGGCCGAGCTGGTCGACCCGTTGGCGGATGACCGGGACCCGGCCGTTCAGGTAGTCCGAGGGCTGCGCCGGTGTCGCCCGCCGGGGGCTGGGCAGGGCCGCTGCCAGCAGGGCGGCCTCGCGTCGCGTCAAGGCCGCCGCGGATTTGCCGAAATGGCGCTGCGCCGCCGCCTCGGCGCCGTAGATGCCGGGGCCCAGTTCGGCGACGTTGAGATAGACCTCGAGTATCCGCCGCTTGCCCCAGATGAGCTCCAGCTGCGGCGTGAGCCAGGCCTCCAGGAGCTTGCGCACCACCCGGCGCTCCGGCCACAGCAGGACGTTCTTGGCGGTCTGCATGGTGATGGTGCTGGCGCCGCGCGGCCGCTCGCCGCCGCGCCAGGCGTCGAAGATCTCCAGGACCTCGCCGAAATCGAAGCCCCAGTGCTCGCAGAAACGGTTGTCCTCGGAGGCGATCGCGGCCTGGGCCAGATGGGGCGAGATGCGCTCCAGCGGGGTCCAGCGGTAGTCGATCTCCTCGCCCTCCTGGGCTCGGATCAGCATGAGCGGCGTGACCGGCGGCGGCACCACTTTATAGACCAGCAAGACCAAGGCGGGCCCGGCCAAAACCGCCAGCAGGGACCAGGTAACCAGGCGGCGCCAAGCGGAGGGCTTGCGGCGCTTCCTGCGGCCCCCGCCGGCCTTGTCCTTGGCCTTACGCCTGGGTTTAGACCGTTGCGAGTCGCGGCTCAACTGGCTGGCGCGGCCCTCGGCCCGCAGGCTCTGTTTCTGGTTCTTGGCCTTGGTGGTCACTAGATAGTCATGGGCTGGGGCGACGCGAACGGCAAGCGCGCCTGTCTAGCTGTCGGCGAGGCGCGGTGCAACGCCTGAATGCGGGCCTACCCCGTGCCTCAGGCCGCCGAGTGCTCCGGCACCCCCGCTTGCCGCAAGCCGTCCAGATAGACGGCCAGAAGGTCCGGGCTGTCCATGAGGAAGAAGTCGTCGCGGGTGGTCTCGCAGCTATAGCCGGGATGGCGCTCGTTGAGCCGCTCGGCCGCCGCCTGCGCAGCCTCGCCCTTGCCCGCCAGGCCGAGAACGGCGGCGTGGGTGGCGAAGGCCCATCGCGTCGCATTGGGCTGGCGCACCGCGCGGTCGGCGATGTCCGCGGTCGGCGGTCTTGATGGCGGTTTACTCGGCGACGGC